>JAILJL010000045.1 GCA_024694785.1 Lachnospiraceae bacterium | reverse complement strand
CGTCTTCGGAAAAAGTATTGATATAGGGTAAAAGCGCTTCTATATACATAATAAGCGTGCCCTTTCCCTTCAGGATCTGCGTAAGCTTCTCTGCCAGCAGCCCTTCTCCCTGCTGTCTTATCCAGAAGACGAAATCCTGCTCCATAATACTGTTATCAATAAGAATTCTATTCTTCCTGTAATAACTGAAAAGCTCTTCCAAGGAGTAAAAGTTATAATCCAGACTTTTCACATGATACGGACTATCCGACATCGCAATCGGACAATATATGAATTTCGACATTTTGCTCCCTTCTTTAATCTAAATTAAATTATTATGCAATATTATTATACTTCGCTTTCGTTCTTCCCCGGCATTATTTCATATTCCCAGGATAATCCGGGTTCCCTTTCCATCTCACCAAAAGGCATTGTCTTAATGTTAATAAGAATTCTGTCCGGACTTGTAGCTTTACCGAATACTCTTAATCTGGTAGTAAGATTATCCGTTGCGACAAGTCCTTTTAACGGAAACGTATACTCCGTACCCTCTCCGCCTTTAATCGGCTTACAATAGAACGTAATCTCCGGCTCATCATCAGGCATTGCAATAAGATCCATGGCCCCATACGCATCCTGATAGTTATATCCGGCAGATATCAATGTCTTCATACGGAATTCTTCCTTGTCGTATGCTTTAAGACAGATATTATATAACATATTGCTTCCGCCAAGATAAAGGTACTCCGGCTGATTCTTGAACTTACGTCTTATAATCTGACCATAATAACATGCGCCCTTGGTATATAGATTCATACCGAAGAAGACCCTTCTTCCGGCACATAATCTGCTTTTTGATCTGTTCATCCACCCGCCGTCAAATCCGTCACCTACAAGATATACCGACGACGTTATTCTCTCACCGAGTATATCATCAAGCGCTTTTAAGAATACATCATCCTTATGGACTGCCATCTCTTCGTCGCTCATATTTAAGTTATCCGACATGTGATTGAGCGCCGGAAACTGCAATTCCGAGACCTTTACAACCGTCGGTGTAAGCCTTGTATCCTTGGATAACACGTATAATCTGAAGGAATTATGCCAATAATCCATAAGCAAAGAATCGTGAAGCGTAAGCGAAGGCTCCCGGTTCATCGCATAATAGCAAAAGCATTCCTGCTTCGAGCATATTTTAACGTGTTCACGCGGAATCGACAACGAATCCGTTATCGTAAGTAACGTCTCGGTCTGCATCTGTGTCGCATGATCTACGCAGATTATGAAATAATCCCTCGCCTTATCGCAGGAAGCCACAGCTGTCATAGCAAAAACTTTGCGAATATATAAGGATAAAAGCTCTGTAGCCTCGTATTCCTCATCCTCCACGACAATCTTCTCTTTCCTGAAGGCCTTGCTTAATATGCCGCTTATCGGATTATTAAGCTTTAATGCATCATCACCGATGAACCATTGCGCAATCCCTGTCTTCTTGCCGATAACCGTTGGAATCAGGAATTCTTCGGTTCCCGGATGCGTACTTATAGACACAGGTTCTTCCATCGAATCTCTGAAATAACTTATTTGGCTGTAATACTCGGACAGATCCAGTCCGAAGTATGTAATCTCATCCATATTACTTCCTCTTAAGGCACTCTGCCGCTTCCTTCAGTAAAGAATCATAACGATCCTTCTTACTCTCATAAAGAGACAATTCGCCTAACTGCTCCGATATAATCAAATCGTTCAATATCTCGAATCTCGTGCTTTCCTTAAGCGGCTTGATATCCATATTGGAAATCTCTCCGCTTTCTTTGATCTCTACCTGGTAGTCACTGCTCTCGCTTATGTAATACTGAACAGAATCCCCGTAAAACAGAGTAAACTCTTTAACAAATATTCCCTCATACATCTCGGTCATCTGCTCTTTGATAAAGGCAACGTCTTCATCATCATGGCCGCGAAGGACCCTGTATCTTATATATACCTGACTACCCGGAACCGTCCTGTATTCAAGGATCTTCTTGCCGTCACGAGGTAATTCCTCGGTAATTTCCCGCGGTATATCATTAAAGAAAGCGAAATTATATCCCTTAAGTGCAAACTCTTCATATAATTCCTTAATTATATCCCGCTTATCCGCTCCTGTCTCAGTAAGATACTTAAGAAGTGCAAACTTCTCGCAGGTATTGAGTTTCATCTTATGCTCGTACATCTCGGTAAGCTGCGTCATGGTAAGCTTGTTGTACATCGATTCTTTTACAAAATACTTATATGCATGATAGGAAAGATATGCATCAAGTACAAGCTTCTTACCGCCCTGCTCTATATAGCTTCTTAAGATATCCTCGTTCTTCGGAATATATACTTCAGAATATATCATTTGAACCAAGAGACGCTCCGCAAGTTCGAACGTATTAATCTCATATTCCGTTGCAGCAATCCATAAGTCGTACAGTTTATCTGTGGAACCATACATATATTTACACAGATATGTAAGCACAACCTCGTTATACTTGCCTCTTGAGAATGCATTTGCACATAATCCGATAAGGTAATCATCCGCCTCGTAATTACGCGCAATTATAATATTGGAACACAAAATCAGCATTAACGAAGGCGCTATCTGATTGCATCCGTACCGCACTATCACATCAAATGCCTTGTCATAGAAGCCTCTTGTTACCAGAAGCTCTGATGCCAGTATTCTTAGCTGTTCGTCAAGACCCTCGAAATCAAGCGACTTAAGATACTCGTCAAGCAGCTCTATTCTTTCCGTTCTGTAATAGAAATCAATGATCTGCGGACGCAGCATGTGCTTATAATCATCCGTTATCACATTGGATGAAAGCAATATATTAAGATAACTAAGATCGTTATCGGTAAAGTCCATCTGCTCGCTGTCGACTTTCCATATCGAATCAATGTAATGAATAAGGTACGGCATCTGCTCAGGCGCTACCTTAAGGCACTTCTTGGTCAAAGCCTCAGCCCTTATCAGAATCTGCAGATCATAATCAACCCCGTATATATATCGATTCCCGAATCCGTCCTCGAACGCAATAAGATGCTCTTTGGAATATATCGGAAGATACGCCACACCGTCAATTATCGGATATGACATCTCTTTATTGGTCTGCCTGTGAATACATATAACACGCTTAAGATACGGCTTATCGAATATGATCAGCTTATGTATATAAAGAAGTGGCGACAACGCTCTTGAAAGCTCGTGGGTTATGGTAACTTCCTTAAGATAATGCTCATATATAATGGCAAGATTCTCATCAAGATGCCCTGCATATATCTGTTCTACCGCGAACTCTTCTATCTCAGGCTTGCACTTAAGATATATAGACATCTGTTTCTCGCGGTTGTTGATAATTCCCGCATAGACAATTGCCTTATGCTTATAAGGCAGACTTGTCTTAAACTGGAAATAATAAGATACCATCTTAGGATATGCTTCTCTTGAATTATTCGATGCAGACATAATATATGCCTCGAATAATCCCGGAATATTAAGCTCCCGTTCAATCGCCAGCAGATAATACGTATTGGCCTTACGGTCGTAATGCTCTTTCCTTATAAGCATCTTACATAACGCAATAAGGATTCTGTCACTGTCATATCTGTCAAAACCTTCGATAAGTACCGGAATAAGGGACTTATTGTACAGATTCTCAAAGGATATCATATCCGACAGCATAAGAATCATCTCTTTTTGCATAAGCCCGTGCTTCTTAATAAAATTAAAGAGTCTCACTTCAAAAGTTCCTACTTCTTCAAGTACAGACACGTTATCCTTTAAGATATGATAAGCTTCCGCAAGTAAAAGCGGACTTGTCGAACCCTTAAGTACACGCTCCTTTATTGCCCTGTACTTTCTAAGAGGTGAGTCCTTATACGATTCATCAAGAAACAACAGACAATAGAATAAAAGCTCATCCCTTTCAGACTCCTTATAGAGCGCTTTTATCTTATCCGCAACTTTCCTAATATATGACGGTTCCCTGTTAAGAAAAGTCGTTACATAAAGGTAATATCCATATATATCGGAGGGTGCACTTAAGAAATCATTCTTATACTGCTCTAACACCCACTGTGCTTCTTTCTGTCTATTGCTTACACAAAATACCTGCGCCTTAAAAAGCCACAAAAGCATGGTCTCCGGGAATATGGAAATAGCATGATCCAGGATAATAAGCATATTGGAAGAGAAGGAAGCAGTCATTATTCTTCCGACTCTGTAGTCTATATAGGTTTTAAAGATATTAAAAAGTGTCTCCTGCCTCTCGATAAGCGCTTTGCGCTCACTGTCACGATTCGACTTGACATGAGCAATTATATTAAAAGAGAATTCATATCTTCCCGAATTAATCTTAATTCTTCCGTAATTCATACCCGCATGTAAATGCGATATATCAAGGAAAAACGGTATCTGTAAAACAGACCCGATAAAGTCTTCGTTATAAAAATGCCCGCGGGGTAAAACGATAAACGGCGCGTCCGTTCTTACATCCACTTCGGCAAATCCATAAGAAGACTTGCTTATCTCAATGATTTCCCTTATATTCTCTGTCGGATTCTCATAATACAGATCGTCAAAATCCGTGGTAAGTACCATCTCGTCCTTAAGCCCGAGAAGCGTAAGTAACTCCTCCATATTATGAAGAGTCGTTCCCTCATAAGAAAGCAGTCTTGACGACAGGTTAACCTTCTGATTCTCCTTATCAAGCACAGAATTAAACATCGGAGATGCAAAAAAAGAAAAAGCTGAATGCTCATCCTTCTTGGCAGCTTCCAGAAAGCTGTCGAGGGAATCTATGACCATATCGCCTATTTTAAATAAGGCTTTCTTTGTCTCTACAACAAAAGGAAGGTTATATTCGTTTTTATTAAGAATGATATAGAAATCACCCTTTTGAATATCACCTCTTATAAGTCCGTCGGTATGAAACTGGTATTCAATTGTGGCAACAACTCCCGAAAACTGTGCATTAAGCAGATCCATACGCGGATTATCGGAATATACGATTCCACGCATAGGTACACCATTGGTGCTCTCTATCTTAAAAGAGCCCTTAAGATTCTCACCTTCCGTCGCGGATAACAATAATCTGTCTTCCGAGAGCTTAATCCTCGGGCCTTCATATTCAAATACGCCTGCAGATAAATCCTGCATTCTTCTTCTCATATCCGTACCTGTCTCACATCATTTTGAACCATTGATTTTTCAGCATTAATTGCTATAATGGTTAATGGACATATAGGCATAATAACACCTATAATCCTATAATAATTATATACAAATTAACCCCTTCATGCAACAATTTAGGGGGATTGGCAGGGTGATATATAATGGAAAAAAAGAAAGCATTTCATGGCAGTGACCTTGAACTTATAGAGAAAGAATTCGGCATCAAAAAAGAAGACATTATCAACTTTGCAGCCAATGTCAATCCGTTTGGCATCTCTCCTCTTATGAAGGAAGAACTTGCAAAGAATGTCAATGTAATCGAGACGTATCCTGACAGGAATTATACCGAACTAAGAAAGGCAATCGGCGAGTACTGCTCATGTAATCCTCAATACATTACGGTCGGCAACGGTTCCACAGAACTTATAAGCCTTATGGCTCAGTTTATTCATCCTAAGAAAGCTCTTATCGTAGGTCCGACATATTCGGAATATGGCCATGAAATAGGCTTATCCGGCGGTGATATAACCTACTTTGAATTAAAGGAATCCGAGGACTTCCGCCTTAATATCGAAAGCCTATTCACGGAATTACAGAGCACACATTATGATATGCTTGTAATATGCAATCCCAATAATCCTACATCGGGAATCATCACACAGGATGTGCTCTCTTTAATTATGCAGTTATGCAAAGACTTTAACACCTTCATAATGATAGACGAGACATATATGGAATTCTCCGAACACGAAAAATTTGCGATTGCAGCGCCTTTAACAGAACGCTTCGATAATTTTATCGTACTTCGCGGCGTGTCCAAGTTTTTCGCATCCCCGGGACTTCGTCTCGGATATGCAATAACGAAGAATGAAGCATTGCTTAATAAAATCCGTTCCGAGCAGAATCCTTGGTCCGTTAACTCAATTGCCGCATTTGCGGGAACCGTAATGTACAAAGATACGGATTATATCAAGAGAACAAAAGAATTCATGCACGAAGAGCAAAGAAGAATCTACGAGATCTTTGCAAAATCAGATAAATATAAGGCTTACACGGCAGATGCCAACTTCATCCTGTTAAAGATCCTTGATGAAAAGCTCGATGCCGGAAGCTTATTCGAACTTGCCATCCGTAACAATTTCATGATAAGAAACTGCGACTCCTTCCCGTTCTTAAGCGATCGCTACATAAGATTCTGCTTCATGAACCGCGAAGACAACGATAAGCTCATCAGTCTTTTATTAAATGCATAATAGCACAACAAAAGCCCGGGAATTGCATCCCGGGCTTAATCTATCTCATTGCTTCAAGAAATGCGTTAAGATAATCTACCGCTTCATCGTAATTAAATTCACCCATTGAAATGGTCGCATTGTTAATCAACTTGCTCTCTTCTTCGGTAAGCTTATATCCCTTAAGCTTCTCCGCTATATCTTCCGCAGTATCAAGCTCGTAGTCAACAAGTGCTATCTTCATTTCACTTACAAGTCCGTATACCGCATTTCTGTCCTCAATCTTATCTTCTTCCGCAATGACATTCTCCACCTTATCAGGTCTTATCTCGCGAAGTGCTTCTACAACATCGAACCAGAATTTCTTGAATAACGGCCAGTTGGTATTAATCTTGTCGATATCCATATTCTTTGCAGCAGTCTCAAGCCTCTGTGCATCATCCGAAAGTCTGACCGCACCAATATTCTTGGAACTGCTCTTGATTGCGTGAATCTTGATCCTAAAGTTATCACAATCGTTATTTGTAACATACTCATCAAGGGAAGGTGCCAACTTGTCCGCGGTTTTAACGTAGATATCGGCCATATCGAAATAATTATCAAGATTGTAGTCAAGGTATCTAAGGCCGGTCTCAAGATCGATCTCCGCATTCATAAGCTTGCTTGAAAGTTCGTCACGAAGTTCATGGTCCGCGAGCTTTTCTACCATTATGTCTTCCTTAATGTAAGTATACCTGTCTTCCGGAAGGAACCGGATAATTGTGGTTTCAAGTGTCCTGCCGTCGATAGGCTTCGACAGATATCCCGCAAATCCCTCGTTAAGATACTCTTCTTTGGCACCCGATACCGCATTTGCGGTAAGAATTATGACAGGTGTATCCTTGTTAATTGAATCATCATCATTTCTGACATGATGGAAAGTCTCTATACCATCCATAATCGGCATAAGATGATCCATAAGAATTAAATCGTATTTATTCTTCGACGTAAGAGAAAGCGCTACCTTACCCGAAGACGCTTCATCAAGCATGACTTCAGTCTTTTTAAGAAGACTTCTTATAACCTGAATATTCATATCATTATCGTCTACAACAAGGATATGTGCCTCCGGCGCAATGAAGCTTTCTTTATACTTCTCTCTTTCAAGAACCGACTGCTGATAGCGTTCCCTGAAGTCGCCAATCGGCTCGGTGTCAACAACGGTCTGCGGAATTGTAACCGCGAAGTTAGTTCCCTGTCCATATACCGACTGAACATCTATTGTTCCACCCATTACATCAACAAGCTGTTTGGTAATCGCAAGTCCAAGTCCCGTACCCTCAATTGTTCTGTTCTTCTCAAGGTCAAGTCGCGTAAACTTCTCGAATAAATTCTCCATATCTTCCGGCTTAATACCGATACCCGTATCGATTACGGAAATCATTATAAGATAATTACCGCCGGCTTCAATGCCATTAACATAAAGGGTAACGCTTCCCTTCTCGGTATATTTGATACCATTCGTCATAATGTTCGTAATTATCTGCTTGATTCTTACCGAATCACCGAAATATTTGTAAGGCATCGTCGGCGATACCTCGAAATTAACTTCAATCGCCTTATCATTTGCCCTTGCCTTCATTTCATTTACTATGACACTGATAAGTTCCGCCAAATCGTAGTTAACCGGAACGATTTCAAGCTTGCCCGATTCAATCTTCGAAATGTCGAGAATATCATTAATAAGCTGAAGAAGATTCCTTCCCGAGCTCTGGATATTTGCGGCGTAATTACTTATTTCCTCATTATCGCTCTCTCTTAGAATCATTTCATCCATACCAAGAATCGCGTTGATAGGAGTACGGATTTCATGCGACATATTAGCAAGAAACTGGCTTTTGGCCACACTTGCAGCCTCTGCCGAATCCTTCATATTAAGTATTCTCTCATTAGCTTCAAAAAGCTCACTATTACGCTTCATAATAACGCTCTGCTTATCGAAGTCTGACATTGCAATCCTGTACTTTGCAATAGTACCCGAAGTCGCAATAAGCAGGAAAAGAATGAGATTAACCGTCGGTGCCATTGTTCTTCCGGTCGCTAAGGAAATATAGAAACTCATGCACGCCATTGTAACGCCGTTAAGAAGAACGATCACATAAAGCGCATAATACTGCACTATAAGGAACATAAGGAAGGCGACCGAGATTGCCACAAATAATGTAAAATCAAAGGTACCAAGATACACAAAATCAAGATAAGCCATAAGTTCGGTCCATCCGATTGTAATGATACCCATAACCGCAATTAAGTTATTGATAATAACATAATTCTTATCCGCCTTCTTCTTAAGGTAGTTAAGTACCATCGCGGAAGTAAACGAATATATAAGAATGATTATGTACATCATCTTAAATACATGCTTGCCGGTTCCGAACAATTTATCGGTAAAATGCTGCAAAATGAGCATAAATAATTCTACGGCGGAAAGTACACCGTACAACTTTGCTGCATTCTCAGCGTTTTTCTTGGCTATCATTCGAAAGAAATCCGATCTGTTCTCTCGTACCATAGTTAACTCCTATCTGGCCTCTCTGTTTTTTCCGAATATCAGATCATAGTTAATATGCTTATAGAAAAGCTCTTCCCGAGCATTCTTGTCATCCGTATTGGCCAAAATCCACATCGTCTTTGCAATTACCGCTTCAAGTGTCATATCATAGCTTTCAAGGAAATGACAATCAGCTTTAATCCTCTGTCCTACCTCATAAACAGTCATATCCGAACCTTCATGAGATACCTGTGTAGACATAATAATAAGTGTCGACGGATATTTCTCTACAAGGCGATAGAAATCCTCCGAGATAGTATCGGGAATTCCGCCCACTCCGAAGCTTTCCACAATAATCGCATCATAATACTTGAATATCGATTCCATATCATGAACTTTCATGCCCGGAATAAGCTTCATCAGATATACTTTATCATCTACATTCTCATAGAATGTAACCTGTCTCTCAAACTCAATCGTCGGAAGATATCTCATAATCTGTCCGCCCTGAATTATTGCTATGAAAGGATAATCTATACTGTCAAAGGCATTAAAGCTCTTTGATCTTACCTTCTTTGCCCTTGTTCCCGCAATAACCTTGCCATCGAATACAATCGACACATCCTGACTCTTCTCATCAGCTGCATAGATAAATGCATCTAGCAGATTTCTCGCGCCGTCCGTCTCCTTATATTCAATAGGCTTTTGTGAACCTGTAAGCACTATAGGCTTACTTGAATTCTGAATAAGGTAAGAAAGCGCTGCCGCTGTATATGCCATTGTATCCGTACCATGGGCTATTACAAATCCGTCAAAATAATCATATTGCTCTTTGATTGTGCGAACAATCTCACACCATATCTCCGGTTTCATATTTGTCGAATCCACCGCACATATCTGGCAGGCAGAAACTTCCGCGAACTCTCTGACCTCCGGAATATACTTTAGAATCTCATCCGAAGATATCCCCGGCCTTAATCCATGCTCCGTCTTGGTTGACGCAATGGTTCCTCCCGTTGCGATAAGCAGAATCTTTCTCTTACAATTCCCCATAATTAACCCACTTTCTATCACTATATTCCGGCATTCTCACCGGTAAGATAATCCTTAATAATGTCTTTTGCCTCATCATACATGAAATCATCAAGCAGTTTGAGCGTTGTGTCTACACATTCCGTAAGACTGTCCGGCACCAGATGATTCTTTATATCCTGTAAAATCTCCATTGCCTGTTCCTGCTGAAATTCCTCTATACAGGCCATTGCAATAAGGAGCTTTTCCTCATACTCGTCTCTCTCCATAAGCTTAAGCTCGCCCGCAGGTTCTTCTTCAGATTCGCTCCCGCCTCGTTCATTAATCAATGCTTCCATGCCTGCAACTGCTTTATCCCATTCCGCAAAAAGCGCCTCATAATCAGCTTCTATAAAGGCTATATTATTCGCCTTGCTTTCAAGCTCTTCCGCATAAGCCATATTACCAAGCACAAAAGCTCCGACGGTTCGTGCATTTGACTTAAGAGCATGTACCAAAATTGCATAATTGTACATATCTCCCGCATTTAATGCATTAACCATCTTCTCCCTCTTACCCGGTCTGTCCTTGATAAAGACATCGACCATCTCAAGGAAAATATCCATCTCACCATCCATTAATTCAAGCGCTTTATCTATATCAAGATTATACTTGGCGTAACCGGAGAATCCGCCATCCGTATTAATCTGCTCTTTAACAGGTCCATCCTCCACAAATACCTTGTTGGCCGGAAGATTCTCCATTAATATTCTGTCAAGCTCTTCCGTTGATATCGGTTTGGAGATATAATCATCAAATCCTTCTTCAAGATACTTCTCCTTTGCTCCCTTAATCGCATTAGCAGTAAGTACCACTATGGAAGTGCCCTTAACATAATCGGAATAAGCTTCTCTAAGCTTATGTAATGTTTCTATTCCGTCCATATCGGGCATCATGTGATCAAGGAAAATGATATCATAATGTTTCTTCACTACCGCCTCTATGCATAATAGTCCCGACATTACCGAATCTATGCGTGCCTCACATTTCTTAAGGAGATTCTCGGCAACCATAATATTCATATCATTATCATCAACAATAAGAATATCTGCGTCTTTTGCAATAACTCTTATCTTATTCTCATTCTTTTCGGTCTTCGCATCATCTTCAACAAATCTCTCTTCAAAGCATCCTATCGGATTCTTGCTGATAACTGTCTGCGGAAATCTTATGGAAAATACAGAACCCTCTCCGTATACTGAAGAAACCGTAAGCTCTCCATCCATCATCTCAACAAGCTGCTTACATATCTTAAGACCAAGACCAGTGCCCTCTATCTTGCGGTTCTTTTCAATATCCACTCTGCCGTAATCCTTGAATAATTTAGGTATATCATCAAATTTGATTCCTATACCCGAATCGATAACCGATACCACCATATCGCCCTTTGTGTCATCGTTTTCATCAAATTCAAAGTCGACTCTTAAATTAACAAAACCTTTTTCAGTATATTTAATTGAGTTACTTAAGAGGTTGCCCACTACCTGCTTAATTCTGTACTCATCACCTTTAAGTCTCTCAGGAATGGTTTCCGATATCTGTATTTCAAAATCAAGTCCCTTACCGCTTACCTGCGAACCATAGAGATTAATTGTGTCAAGCCAAGAATTGAAGGTATCATATTCTTCATTGACGATTTCAAGCTTGCCGGACTGAATCTTGGAAAAATCAAGAATATCATTGACTATCATAAGCAATGATTTGCCTGCGGATTTAATGGTATTGGCATACGCAGTTATACTCTTGTCCGACGTCTCTCTCAAAATCATCTCATTCATACCCATTACAGCATTAATAGGTGTTCTAATTTCATGGGACATTTCAGCAAGGAATTCGCTTTTCTGCTTATTCTCAAGCTCTGCTTTCTTACGTTTTGATTCCTCGCCTTTTACTTCCTCAATAAGCATTTTCTCATACCTTATAACCGTCAGGGAAATAAGAAACAGCAGAATACATTCAAGTGTATAACCAAATGCATATTTGATAAAATAATCAAAAGCGGTATCAACTATATAATTATGCCTTACCTGATCAATGCCTCTGAAATACAAAGATATAAGAAGCGTAATATAGCTCGTTATATTAACAACTATTGTAAGCGTATTACTCACATACAGGCAGCTCAAAAATACAGCAAAAGAATAGGCGATATATATACCTACCGTTGCTCTTGTCGCAGAAAATCCTATAATAATTTCAAGAGAAATAATGCCGAAATACCTGGCATATCGCGAAAACCTCTCCGACCTGTTAAGAAAGTGCATGCCGAGGCCTGCGAATACAAGAAAAACACTTAAAAGAATACAATAATACTTATCTATTTCAAAGATACCCAATTGTGTCAATATATACATAACAGGGCTGACAGGGAGACTGTAAAAGAAAAGCTTAGCAAAAAGCTCATTAATCGCATTCTCTC
This sequence comes from Lachnospiraceae bacterium, assembly GCA_024694785.1. Classification (GTDB taxonomy): domain Bacteria; phylum Bacillota; class Clostridia; order Lachnospirales; family Lachnospiraceae; genus XBB1006. The sequence continues at coordinate 8,228 of JAILJL010000045.1, read as the reverse complement.
TGAACTGTAACATTTGTCTCTTATTCTTTTCGTTACGCATCGAGTACAACCTCAAAACTTTCTGATAACGTCATCCGAATCATCCGGTGCCTTATCGATTGCACGAATTACAACATCATAGCTGTAATCATCGTTAACCTTAATTGTAACCTTATCCCCCACTTTATGATTAAGTAGTGCCTTACCAAGCGGTGAGTCGATACTTATAAGCCCTTTTAACGAATTTCCCCTTATTGTCGTAACTATTCTGTAATGTTCTTCCGCATCATCCTCCGGAAGGTATACCGTAACATTGGTATTAAGCCCTATCTCGTCGATTGTTGTCTCATCTTCTATAATATTGGCAGTTCTGATAATATTCTCCAGATACCTTATTCTGCTCTCATTAGCATTTTTTTCTTTTTTTGCGGCATAGTACTCAAAGTTCTCGGAAAGATCGCCCTGGGCTCTTGCTTCCTGTACATCAGCAATAAGCTGCTTACGTAGAACCAGCTTCCTATACTCTATCTCTTTCTCGATATTCTCAATATCTGATTTTGTAAGATCGTCAAACATCACACTACACCTCAACTATATTTTAAGGCATACAAACTGTTATGGCAATAAACAATACGAAAATTACACAATTTGGAATTGATTTTTACTATAAAAAGTCAATTGACCTTAAAAATATCCTTTGGTATTATCAAATAAGCGTTTTGATAAGGAAGGATTATCATGAATAAAAAAGAAATTTCAGAGATTAAAAAGCAATTTACCGAAGACAGATGCGCCATAAGCCGTATTGCAGCATGCTATGTCGATGCCAACAAAGAGATTAAATGCAGCATGAAAGAAGCATTCTTAAGTCTAAGTAAAGAAGAAGAATACAAGTATTATGATTTATTCCGCAAATCACTCTCCGGCTCCATCGGAACCAATCTTTTCACAATGGAATTTTCCGTTGACGCGGAGAATCCGGGCGGCGAATGGGATTTCCTTTATAATCTTAACAAGTCTGAATTAAAAGACGACGCCCTTATTGACGAATTCTTCGACAAGATTATTGCGTCTTACGAATACGGACAGAACTACTATATTATATTGATTCACTCCAAATACGACATTCCGGGCAAGACCAAAGATTCACTCGATCTTGAAGACGCATCGGAAGATGTATTCTCATATCTTAATGCGCTTATCTGTCCCGTTACTTTAACTAAAGGGGGCCTAAGCTACGATGCTGAAGAGAATCTTATTCGTGACAGAATACGTGACTGGGTAGTCGAACCACCGCTTACAGCTTTTATGTTCCCTGCATTTAATGACAGAAATACCGATCTTCACTCTGTATTGTACTATTCAAAAACTGCCAAGGAAATGCATCCTGAATTCATAGAAAAGGTGCTTCACGCCGAGCCTGCAAGAACCATAATTGAGCAGAAAGCCAATTTTAACACGCTTATTGAAGATACTCTTAATGAGACCTGCGAATTCGAAGTTGTCAAGAACATACATGATAACATCAAGGAACTTGTCGATATGAATGCCGATAATCCCGACCCTGTTATGATTACCAAAGACGAATTAAAGCAGATTTTCTACGATGCAGGCGCCGATGGAGACAAAATGACCTCATTTGATGACAAATTCAATGACTCTATCGGGCAAGGCGAGACGATCCCAGCAGCATCTCTTATCAATAAACGAAGTTTCAAGATAGAGACTCCGGACATATCCATAAGAGTCAACCCGGAACGTACGGATTTACTTCGCACCAAAGTAATTGACGGTCAGCAGTGCCTTGTCATTGCTGTCGATTCACACCTTACTGTTAATGGAATTGATGCAAGAACCTTTGCTTTCGATGATCATTCCGAAGAAGAATAACACTAAAAAAGCTCTTCACAACCACACGTGAAGAGCTTTTATAATGCTTAATTACCACTATTCTGCCTTAATACCATAATTGAATCCGGTATATATCTGCCGCGTCCCGTTGCGGATGAAGACTTGGTTATCTGCTGACCAAGATAAAACATAACAGCCGAGCTTCCACCATCAATATTAACCGCCTGATATGCATCGTACTTTGCCATATGGTAAGCACAATCAGAAACCGTACAGCCAAGGCTGTATCCCACCTGTCGTCCGTCAATCACAAGCAGGAAGAAATCGCCTCTTAAATTCTGACCTATTGCAGCACGGGGATGGATTCCCATTCCGAAAGTACCGTCAACAATTGAATTTCCGTTGATTACAAGCGCCGGATAGCACTGAATTGCCCACCTGTATTCATTTACTATCGAGGGACTGTACGTTACGATATTAAGATGATCGTCATCTTTCTTCATACCGAAGAATTTCCAGTCATCACCCTTAGGTTCACCATAGTCAACACCATCAATGACAAGACATCCGCGGACAATGCCGCCGCTTCCGTGACCACCCGCATCTGAGAACATCGAACCGTTAATTGCAATCAAAGCATCATACTTCTTTGCATATGTCTCAACTTCCTGCCCGTAGGAACCGAGCATCTCCGACTTGGCAAGAGTAACCTTGGATGAATCCTTAACAATCGCCATTTTGCCTTCGTATCCACTTCCGGACAGTCTTATTATAAGACACTTCTCCTTTGCATTGACAACAAGAAGCGGATCACCCTGCGCAGTCATAAGTCCCAATTCGCCCTCGAGATCCTCAATCACAAGGTTCTCGTAACCATCACTTAAAAGTTCCGGATGCTGCTTAAGATAAAGCTTAAATTCTTCCGTATCAAGCTCATAATAGACCTTATAGAAGTCTCTTTCACCTGCCACATTCTCATCGTCGAATTCACCGGAGTCACCCCAGTCACTATTGTTATCTCTCTGTCTTTCCAGCTCCTCGCGCTTATTCTCCATTACTTCCTCGATTACACTATGAGGAATGAACCACTCTGCAAGCCACTGGTGTGTCTTGGTAGACATTGCAGTCTCAATATATATCGTGCGCCATTTCGATATAAAGGCATTATCCGTATACATCACGAATATGTACGATATTACTAGAAACAGCACCACCGCCATTGCTATCATACCGCCTATAAGCTTCTTTGACGGCTGTCCGTTTCTATTGTCATTTTCTTTCATTTCGTTAATTTCCATACTCATTCCCTAATTATTATACTCGCCGTATTCGCATCCTATCTCTTCTGCCAGCACATCATCGACGAGACTTAATCTTCCAAATAATCCTTTCTTGTATAATATAAGTTCACCACGTCCGGTTCCGCCGTTCCATAACCTGTTATGACGCTTATATCCGTCCGGTGATTCGTAATTAATGTTAAGCATTTCATCCTTCCTGCAATGAACATTGGTAACAAGGCGCGCACGTCTTGTATCCTGGATTATATGCCATATAATTTCTTTTCCGGTCTCATAGCATTTGAATCTCGTTCTTGACTTAGTCCAGAACTTTGAAAAATTAAACTCATAATCTTTGCCTTCGTAATGAAATACGCCAAGAAGCTTCTTATCAAGAGCCACAAATCCTACTTTCGGGCGTCCTCCGCCTATTTCAAAAACGCTGTTTCTAAGCTTTTCTCCGGTTGTCAGACTTGTAAGATTATTGGATGACAACCATATCCACGGAGAAGTAAAGTCCCTTCCCCAATTCTTATCCGCATAACCGTTGCATTCTTTCGGAATCACAATATATCTTTCGCCATTAAGAATTACTTCGCCCTTATACTCAGTCTTGATACCTTCCGCATGCCAGAACATCTCAAAGGCATTAATCTTCCTGAAAAAAGCAGCTGCCCCATATCCTACATTGTAAGCAATCTTCTTATTGATTTCCAATGCCCATGACATGGAACCCGCATCGCTCATCCATTCCGGATGCATCCTCTCCTCGTCACTATGTACGCTGACATAACCTTCCGTATAGACTTCGCTGCATATACAATCGCCCGCTTCAATAACAAAAGGAGCTCCCGGATGAAGCCTGACATCCTTCCATGCAAAAAACCGATGTAACTGCGCATGATCCTTGCCCCAGTAGCCCACATTAACCATAAAATAAGATGGTCTGTCGCCAAGCTTCTTCTTTGGCTTGTTCCACACAAAATACGGTACATCCTTGGCTTTCTTAGGATTACAACCAAAAAACTCAATGTAAAACTGCTTTCGTTCACCGGTCTCTTCATTAATACCGGTAAAATTATGCCACCACCAGTCATACCCTTTTCTTGCGAGCCTACCTGTAAGCATATACTGATCTCTGTTCAAATCACTTCTATTGCCCATACAAACCTCCCGCATATTTTTCATAACTCTTTCCATTATACCAAATCTTTCGGTTTTTTTTCAATCAAAAGCTTTTTGCTTAATCTTATAAGACAAAAGCGGTTATCCTTCAATAACCGCCTTTCATTACTTATTCTTCAATATCTTATATATTCCCCTTAGAATCTTTCCGTTGATTAAATCGATAATTCCCTGCATGCCCTCTTCCGAAATCTGTCCGGCCGAAGACATCATAAGCGCAAAGAACGGCATCTCCACAAGACTTGCATCAATCATAAGATCCTGCCCGCTCTCACGATCCGCAGGATTACCCGCAACATGCCTTATTATCATTATAACCATTTTGCCAAGCAATGTATGCTTTGCATCATCCAGGCAATTCTCCATTGTATAAGGCCTTTTAATCCTATATACCGGCTCGGGAAGCTTATGACCTGTAAGCTTCTCAAAGTCATTCGGTGCGTAAGAAGGTTCCGCTATCTCCTCAGATTTAAGTATTACCTGTGTAAGCGGAACAAGATTATCTATCGAGGTACCGCAGTACAGATTATATACACCGCTCGAAGCATAGAAATCTTTGATTCCCGTATGGTAATATCCGAAATCCTTCGTATCTATGTTAACGGTAACCATATGCTCTTCGCCGGGTCTGTACTCATGCTTTGCAAATCCTACCAGGGTAAGCTTCGGCATATATACTCCCTCATCCATTTTCTGTACAAATACAAAAGATGTCTCTTTGGCTGTAATATTGCCTGTATTCTTAACAGCGAAGCTTACATTAAACTTGTCACCAAAGTTAGCATATTGCTGAGAACGGCCTGTATTATAAGCGAACTTCGAATACGACAATCCATGCGTGAAATTATATCTTGTTCTCTTATTATTGGTAATATAATCTCTGTAGCCCACATAAATTGTCTCTTTATATGCTACAGTTCTCATATCACCCGGGAAATTCTCATTACTTGCAACACTTTCAAGCGATATTGGCCAGGTCTCAGCAAGCTTACCGGATGGCGATACTTTACCGGTCACAATATCAGCTATTGCTTCACCTACACCTTCTCCGCCGAGGTAAGCAAGAAGTACTGCCTTAACATCGTCTATCCACGGCATTAAAACCGGCGCACCGCACATAAGAACAACAATAACGTTCTTATTAACCTTACATACCTCTTTGATAAGTTCGTTATGAGAATCAGGCATGCTCATATCACGTCTATCGACACCTTCCGACTCATATCTCTCGGTAAGTCCTGCAAAGATAATTACATGGTCCTTTCCTTTCGCAATTTCACACGCTTCCTCTATAAGCTTACTGTCAGGCTTTGACGAATATCCCTTTGCATATTCTATATCAAGACCTGCTTTCTTTAATTCTTCCAATGGGCAGTCAAGATTATTCGGAGTTACTTTTGAAGAACCCGCACCCTGATAGCGCGGATTAACGGCAAAATCTCCTATAACCGCAATCGAACCTGACTTTACAGGCAATATATCATCATCATTTTTAAGCAATACCATAGATTCTCTTGCTGCACACACAGCCACTCTATGATGCTCTTCAAAGTCGCATTTGAACTTAATTCCGACATTTCTGTCCGTTGCAAGCACATATACAATTATATGCATGACCGCTCTGTCCAAAGCTTTCTCTGTAAGCCTGCCTGTATTGATGCCTTCAATAATCTTGGCATCATTAACACCGGCAGATCCCGGCATCTCAAGATCAAGTCCTGCCATAAGACCCATAACTCTGTCGTGCACGGCTCCCCAGTCCGATATCGTAAGTCCGTAGTACTTCCACTTATTTCTTAAAATATCGGTCAGTATATATTCATTCTCGCTTGCATATGTTCCGTTGATCTTATTGTATGAACACATAATTGCGCGCGGATTGCTTTCCTTTAGAGCAATTTCAAAACCTTTAAGATAGATCTCATGAAGTGTTCTTTCATCTATTATCGCATTAATCGTCATTCTGCGGCGTTCCTGATTATTAGCTGCAAAATGCTTAATGCATGCACCGACACCCGTCGATTGCACACCATTAATGAACCCGGCCGCCATCTTACCTGCCACGATCGGGTCTTCGCTTAAATATTCAAAATTCCTTCCGCATAAAGGATGTCTTTTAATATTGATTCCCGGGCCAAGAATCATAGCAACATCGGCATTTCTGCATTCTTCACCGATTGCTTTACCGATTTTGTAAGTAACCGTCGGATCAAATGAACACGCACTTAAGCATTGTGCAGGAAAAGAAGTTGCCGGTATACTACCGCCAATACCAAGATTATCCTGACTCTGAATCTGTTTTCTTAATCCGTGAGGCCCGTCCGAAAGCGTTACACTGCTTAATCCCACACTCTCAACAACCTTGGTATTCCAGCAGTCAAATCCCGATACCAAAGACGCTTTCTCTTCAAGCGTCATGCCCAATATCATTTTCGCGGCTTGTTCATAAATATTAATCATTATTATTCCTCTAATCAATGTCACTCTACCCTGATAGTATTATATCAAAAAAAGCTCCGTGATAAAACCACTCTTTTCATCAATTGCTTTCACTTTTTTTACTTTTATGATATAATTTCTATAATTAATTAAATCATTTAATAAATTATGGGATGGGGTGACTGCTATAAATTTCGAGGAATTAAAACACATAGAATTGATAGTCGGCGTGGGCGAAAACAACTTTACCATGAACCGCGGAAGCTTCAATTACAAACAAAAGAATCATCATATCAGTAAACTTGTTAAGAACAGCATCTATGACGATGGCAACAAGACTATCCTTGTCTTTACGAATCCCAAGGATAACTCTTCTCATCGTATCGAGATTACCGAAGAGAATTCGGGCAGAATCAAGATTGAATATATCAGCGCCTCTCCTTCTGCCAATAATTACAATCGGTATTGGGTAATGCTTCCCGCATATGATGATGAACATATCTACGGTTGCGGCGAGACATATTCCGAATTTGATCTTAAGGGAGAAAATGTGCGTATCTTCGTTGCGGAACACCAGAACGCCAAGCGTATCGGCACAAAGCTTATAAAAGAGAAAATAAGAGGCAGACGTCCCGGTAAGACCCTTCCTTTCGATCGTTACGAATCTTATTACGCACAACCGACTTACGTATCCAGTAAACGATATTTCGTACATGCGGATATTAATACCTATTCGGAATTCGACTTCAGAAACGATAATGTAACCATAATCTATACGCAGGAGCCTCCGGTACTTTACGTGGATTCCGCTGACAGTTTTCCGGCGTTAAGCAAGAAGCTTCGCGATCTGCTGGGTCACCAGACCGCTCTCCCATCCTGGATATATGACGGTGCGATACTGGCGGTTCAGGAAGGTACCGAACGCATCGATGAAGTAATCGACAAATGCCTTAAGGCCGATGCGAAAATATGCGGTATATGGTCTCAAGACTGGTGCGGTTGCAGACGGACCGGCTTCGGTTATCAGGTTATGTGGAACTGGGAATGGGACAAGGGCTTATATCATAACCTTGACAAGAAAATAATCGAATGGAAAGAAAAAGGCATTCACTTCCTTGGATACATCAATCCTTTTATGGCGATTGAGAAGGAGCTTTATGCCGAAGCCTCCAAGAAAGGATATTGCGTCAAAGACAAGGAAGGCAAAGATTACCTTGTAACAATTACAACCTTCCCGGCAGCAATGATTGACCTTACCAATCCTTTTGCATATGACTGGTATAAGAGTCTTATCAAAAAGAATATGATTGAACTTGGATTAAGCGGATGGATGGCAGACTTTGGCGAATACCTTCCTATGGACTGCGTACTTTATAACGGCGAGTCCCCTGAGTCAATACATAACCGCTGGCCTGCAATCTGGGCCAAGCTCAACAGAGAAGCCATTGAAGAAAGCAATGCTCAAAACGAAGTATTCTTCTTTACAAGAGCAGG
>JAILJL010000030.1 GCA_024694785.1 Lachnospiraceae bacterium | reverse complement strand
TATTGCGGCTGCGGCTAAGCACGGAACCACGACTTTCATTGTCGATCCGCATGAAGCGGCCAATGTATCGGGATGTGCAGGAATTGATTATCTTCTGGAGCAGACCAATGATTCACCGGCACATGTATATGTAATGATAGCTTCATGTGTACCTGCAACAGCAATAGACGATAATGGTTATAAATTAACCGCGGCTCAGATGAAGAAGTATTTAAAGAACAGAAGAGTTCTGGGCCTTGGTGAAGTAATGGATTGTATGGCGGTAATCGACGGAGATCCCGAGATGAACGCAAAGCTTGAGCTTTTTGACGGAAAAGTTAAGGACGGACATGCACCGAATCTTCCGGATGAGCAGCTGGCAGCTTATGTTATGGCCGGAGTTACAACAGATCATGAAGGCACTACATATGAATATATAATGAAAGAGCGTAAGATGGGTATGACCTGTCTTATAAGAGAAGGCAGTGCAGCAAGGAATCTGGAGAATATAGTAAAAGGTATTGTTGAGAATAATACCAATACGGAAGGTTTTTGCTTCTGTACCGATGATAAGCATATTGAGGATATTATTCTTGAAGGCGATATCGATCATAATGTAAGAAAAGCAGTTAGTATGGGAATAAGTCCGATTGCTGCGGTTAAGATGGCGACCATTCAGCCTGCAAAGTGCTACGGCTTAAGAAGAACCGGTGCCGTAGCCCCAGGATTCGATGCAGACCTTGTTGTATGGGATTCTTTGAAGAATTTCAATGCAAAGATGGTGTTCTACAAGGGAAAGCTTATCAATGATATGTGCGATGTCAAACCAAAGCCGTGTCCTAAGAGCCTGATGAATACGATTCATCTGGGGAAGATAGATGAGAATAAGCTTATAATTCAATGCAGTCATAAGCCGTATCCCGTAATAGAGATGATTCCGGGAGAGATTCTTACGGAAAGACGCGATGAAATCCTGCCGGGAGACAAAGTCTTTACACCTGACGGAAGAATCAATAAGATAGCGGTGTTCGAGCGTCATCATGCAACGGGCAAGATCGGAGTCGGCGCCGTTATGGGATTCCCTATTAGAAACGGGGCGATTGCGTCATCGGTTTCTCATGACAGTCACAATATTATTGTAATCGGAGATAATGATAGGGATATGCTTCTTGCAGTCAATGAACTTAAGCGTGTGCATGGCGGATATACCATAGTGGAAAACGGAAAGGTGTACGATACGTTGCCGCTTCCTGTTATGGGGCTTATCTCAGATAAAAGCTATACCTTTGTAAGTAACAAGGTTAAGAAAATGAAGACTAAGGCTTATAAAATGGGTATCGATAAGAATATGGATCCTTTTATAACTTTAAGTTTTATGGCGCTTCCGGTAATCCCTAAGATAAGATGTACTCCGAGAGGAGTATTTGATGTAGTTAAGTGGGATTTTTCGAATTAATTGAAAATGCATGAGGATATAATGAAAGCGGCCCGTCGTATATGACGGGCCGCTTGTTATCTTTTATTCTTTACTCATTCTTAAATGAGAGCCTTAAATCTCTTTCCTTGATGTAGTAATTGTACACGATGCATCCGATTGTAAGTATAACCGCGCCTATTGCGGCAGCAATAAGATTAAGGGATATTGCATTACCCGGAAGTCCTTTGAGAATCGGGAATGAACCGATTATATTGAAGATGATGTGTATAATAATTGTCGATGTCAGGTTCTTCGAACGCTTGAATATGTAACCTAAAAGTAAGCCGACAAGGAAAGCGTATGTACCCTGTACAATATTCATGTGTAACAAACCGAAAAGCAATGCCTGTAAAATGTTGGCAAGAATGAAAGGGCATCCATTTCTCATATAATGCAATATGACTCCGCGGAAGAGAATCTCTTCGTGTATCGGTGCAATGAAAATTGCATATATAAGCATTATGATCGAAGCCATGGTGCTTAATGAGGTCATATCGAAAAGTCCTGCAAATTGGTCAAATTCTCGCACGAAATAGGTACTCAGTATATTGCAGATATAGTTGACCAGAAGCTGGGCGCCGACTGCGACAAGGATTATTCCGAATATGGTATAGCCGGATAAGTCTCTTGTAAATGAAACCTTCGGAGTCGTGCTTGAAATGCGTTTGTACCATAAAGAAAATACAAATATTCCGCAGATACCCCAGATGACGGTTGCATACACGGCAAGATCCATACTGAATATGGAGTTGGCAATCTGATCCAGTATTGTAAGGAAGTCAATATCGGTCATGGTTCCATGTATTCCGATAATAGTTGTGTAATAGATATATACCGGAATGAAAAGAACGAGCTGAAGTAAGACACTTACAATCATCGAAAGAATTCCCATACCGATATTGCCCAGGCTTCTTATAAACTTCATATCCATACTCCTTATCAATTAATAAGTACCTGCGCTTATTATACCATTGTAAACTGTAATAAAAAAGCATAAAATATTATCAGTATTAATTGGAATTTTCGGAGGGCGATTCGATGAAAAAGAGAATAATTGCGTTGGTAATGGCGGTTACACTGGTTATTTCACTTACTGCCTGCGCTTTTACAAAGCCTGATACTAAAGAAGCAGATCAAAGCGGAGAAAGTACCGGTGATAAGGACAGAGGCGGCGAAGATAATGAGCTTAGCGAGGCAGAAGAAGCAATGACTCTTTATGAGGCGCTTTTAAGAGGCGAGAGCAAGGTTAATGTATATGCTGATGACTTTGAATTAAAAGCAGGTAATTCATATTCGATTGAAGATATGGTGAAAGCCTTTATAGAAGATGAGGAACAGACATCAATCGGTAACTTTGAACATACGGCTACAGCTTACACATATACAGACCCGGATGCGAGCGGAATACCTATGTTGGGGCTTAAGCTTTCATATAGGATGGGAAACGACGTTTCCTGGGATACGGACAGAATTATTCTTATTAAGGCAGTTAATGGTGAGCTTAAATACGTTAAGCAGGAAGCCAATGTATATAGAAGCGAGGCAGAGCTTTATGATAACGGAGTTTTAAGAAGCGGCGGATCCGATTCGGCAATTACTTATGTTGCAAGATATGAAACTGCGGATGAGAACGGGGATCTCAAGTTCATATGTGATGTTAACATATGCCTCGGATTAAGCGCTACAATTATTCCGGACTTCTACCTTCCGACTGATGCAGACCTTTCTTTGTATCCGGATTATACAGCGTATATAGCGGAGAATGAAGAGGATAGTTACACGTTGATTAAGTTAAGCTTTGAGCCTTATGATTATAATAATAAAGCACCTGAGTACTACAACGATTTCATAAGGGATAATGTTCAGTTCGTATTTATGAAGAATGACAGATATGTGGATGCGGACGATTTCTTTAAGCCTTATTATGATGTAATCGGTATAAAAGTTCTTGACGAGGAAGGTGCCGAGTATCTTGAGGCTTATCTGTCGGATAACGGAGTTTTGTATGATACGGTCGAGGCAACACCTTGCGTATGGACTTCACTTCAATAATAGAAAAGGATAATTAAGGGATAATGGCATTTACACATCTTCATGTGCATACGGAATATAGCCTTCTGGACGGATCCAACAAGGTTAAAGAATGCATCAAACGAGTTAAAGAATTGAATATGGATTCCGTTGCAATTACAGATCATGGAGTAATGTACGGATGCATAGAGTTCTATCTGGCGGCAAAGGAAGCGGGGATACATCCCGTATTGGGTTCGGAAGTATATGTCGCTCCGGGTTCGAGATTCGACAGAGAAGCCGGTGCGGGTGATGACAGATATTTCCATCTTGTATTGCTTGCAGAGAATAATAAGGGATATGAGAATCTTGTTAAGATAGTTTCCAAAGGATTTACGGAAGGCTTCTACTATAGACCGAGAGTCGATAAAGAAGTCTTAAAAGAGTACCACGAGGGAATTATTGCTTTATCAGCGTGCCTTGCGGGTCAGATACCCAAAGCAATACTTAGAGACGGTTATGAGGCGGCTTGCAAAGAGGCAAATGAATACCGAGATATATTCGGAGATGGAAACTTTTTCCTTGAGTTACAGGATCATGGTATTTCGGAGCAGCGTGAAGTCAATCAGCAGCTTATTCGGATGAGTAAGGAATTGAATATTCCGCTTGTATGTACTAATGATGTTCATTATACGAATGCCGATGATGCGGAAGCACACGACATTCTTCTTTGCGTACAGACCGGTAAGAAAGTTACCGACACGGACAGAATGCGTTACGAAGGCGGTCAGTATTACATTAAGTCGGAAGATGAAATGAAAGCCCTTTTTCCTTATGCTATTGATGCAATTGAGAATACCCATAGAATTGCAAAGCGCTGCAATGTGGAGATAGATTTCGGGCATACCAAGTTACCGAAGTATCATGTACCGGATGAGAAGACC
>JAILJL010000028.1 GCA_024694785.1 Lachnospiraceae bacterium | reverse complement strand
TACATAAAATCAAAGGCGCTTTTAAGATACACTCCCACCTATAATTCCACATTCTTTATATTAACACAGATTTAAGACAATAAACAATAAAAATTCAATAACTTTTGCTTTACTACGTATTTAATGCTCTGATATAATTTGTGTATACGTTTACATCGTAATAACAATCATTTAAGGAGGTTGTCATGGAGCACTATTCTTACAAGACGCAGGACGTATGCTCAAGACAGATTGACTTCGACGTTGAGAACGGAATCGTTCATAACGTCTCTTTCCTTGGCGGCTGTAATGGTAACTTAAAGGCTATCAGCAAATTAGTCGAGGGAATGGAAGTTTCCAAGGTTATTGAGATCCTTCGCGGCAACACATGCGGCAATAACTACACCAGCTGCGCGGATCAGTTTACCAAAGCTCTTGAACAGGTTGATGCCTAGATTGCATTAAAAGGCGGTGTCATATGAGAAGACGTATTACTGCATTATTGCTTATATTTACGATAATTCTTGCATTCTCAGGGGGTATTCTTGCCCCCGCCGTCTCTTCGCATGCAGGCAGCACAATTATCATTGCCTATACCGAAGATACCAATATCATACAATATGAAAATGGTATCTTCTCGGGCTATGGTGTCGAATTCTTCGATGAAATCTCCCTTTACGCAAAATGGCACTACAAGTTACTTCCGTGCAGCAAATCCGATGCCTTGCACGGACTCGACAACGGAACAATTGATTTGTATCTTGGCACTTCCGATACCGATTTGCTCAACAACGAATACCCGATTTCCGAACACTCAATAATGAACATATCTTCACTTATATATGTGCGTCCGGATGATGATAGGATCTATTATGACGACCGCAAGGCTCTCGACGGTCTGACAATAGGTTTTAAAGGTACGAACACTTTATCCGGCAGATTCGCGGATTTTGCGAAAACCGCAGGCTTTACTTACGCGGTCAGATACTATTCAACTTACGAAAAGCTTCACAATGCTCTGATGAATGGGGAAATTGATGCGGCATCAACAGCAACTCTCACTTCCTTCACAGACTGTAAGCTTGTCGCAAACTATGGCTCCGGCGGTTATTACGTACTTGGTTCAAATAAGCATCCTGATATAATGTCCGCATTTAACGAGGCCTACGATCTAATTGCTACCCGTACCCCGGCTTTCTTCAAAAATCTGAACGACAAATACTATGAATCCCGACCAATCTCCGCTTCACCATTATATACGCGTGAAGAGATTGAATATATATCAACTCATCAAAACTACAATGTAGGTATGTTCGCATCTTCGATTCCGCTTGCCTACCTTGATTCTGCGGGCGATTTCTGCGGTATTTTTCCGCATCTTCTCGATAAAATATCACGATTAAGCGGAATTAATTTCAATCCAGTGGTACTCGATACATCTCTTTCACCGCAATCACAGCTTTCAATAGATATTCCGCTTATTTTCGGTGTCGGTCTCCCTGCGGAGGAACTTTCCGGTGAATCAATAAGATATACACTACCCATCTGCAATTTTAACAATATACTTATCTCGAATTCCAATAAATCCATTGATTTTGCGAATTCAACCGCAATCATTCCCAAATCACACAGCAATATATATGATTATCTTGCCGACCACTATCCGGATTTAAGGATAACTTACTGTGACCATTTAACAGATGCCTTAGAGGCTGTATTTAACGAGAAGGCAGACTTTACAATAGGTAACGAATACGTTCTCAATTATTACACCAAATCTGCAAAATACGCGAAATTTTTCTGCGATTCAACATTCGAATATGACGAACAATACCTGTTTATAGCTTCCGATAATGTTGATAGCGAGCTCATCTCAATTCTGGATAAAACAATCGCGTTCATCAAGCGGACATCCATTAAAGATGATATAAAAGAAGTTTGCGAGAACATTCAATATAAGCCTACATTATTTGACATTCTGCATACTTATTCATCACAGATTATTGCAATAATCTGTCTTTTATCCTTTATCTTTCTTCTCATATTCCTTGAGATCAAAGACCGCTCTTTATACAAAAGCGAAGAGAAAAAGGCTTCGGAATATAAACGCAAATCCGAATTTGATTCTCTTACGGGACTATCCACAACAGAATTCTTTAAGAATCAGCTTAAAGGATTCCTTGAAGTGTCAACTTCCGGCAACTATTCACTCGCTGCCATCAATATCAATAACAGTGATTTAATCACTGACTTATACGGATATGAGGAATACGAAAAGCTTGTATGCTACATATCAAAGCTTATACGCAATAAACTGCCCGAGCTTTTCGGATTCGCATGCAAAATAGACTTCTCGACATTTCTTGCCATACTTCCGTCAACATCCGACCCAAATGAACTTTTCGGGAAGGATTTTGTCGCCGAAGTCAACAAATACGATTTGGGCAATAATGTTGACGTCCTGGTGGGCGTATACAATATTATCGATACATCACTTCCGGTAGAGAGCATTATTAAAAGAGTACTCTCAACCATCGATTTACTCAAAAACGGGAACGTAACATCCAATTATGCCGTATTCAGCACGAACCAGGAAACTCTGCTTAGCCAAAAGCACCTGATTCTGACTAATATAGAACGTACCCTCGCCAATAAGGAGTTCTCATTTAACATTCAACCTAAAATTGACCTTGAAACAGAGAAACTTGTAGGCGGCGAAGCACTTATAAGGTGGACAATTCCTAACGAAGGTGCAATCTCTCCGAGGCTTTTCATACCTATCCTCGAAGAAAACGGATACATACCAAGACTCGACTTATATCTGCTTACCGAAGTCTGCCGGTTATTGCGGGGATATCTTGATAAGGAACTTTCAATAGTTCCGATATCCATCAATCTCTCGGGATGCGATTTTAAAGATCCGATGTTCACGGAAAGAATAATAGAGACCTGCAACAGTTTTAATATCGACCATAAATATATAGAATTCGAAATCTCGGAAAATGTCTACAACGAGAACAACAGATATATGTATGCCATGGTTAATAACTTAAGAAAAGAAAACTTTAAGATTACGATGGACGACTTCGGTTCCGTATACTCGACAGTCAATATGCTCAAAATCGCCGAAATAGATAATCTTAAAGTTGATGTACGATTCATCTACAAATCGGATATTCATAACAGAGCAGACGCAATTATAAGAAAGATGTCCGAGCTTGCCACGGAACTTAATCTTAATTTCGTAGCAGAAGGAGTCGAAACTCATGAACAATCCGAATTCTTAAAAGAAATCGGTTGCACCATAGCCCAGGGCTTCTACTATTCCATGCCGCTTAAACTGACCGATTTTGAGTCATACATGTGTAAAAATATATAAAAATAACGCTTGGGATTAATTCCCAAGCGTTTAAAATATCTATTCGTGTTTTGCTCTAAACTTCTCAACCTGAGATTCGATTAATTCTTCATCATCGAAGTAATCGATACGCATCGCATGCTTTACCTCCTCGATGGTCTTCATACCGACTTCTCTTGCACGTGCAGTTCCTTCTTCAAGGATCTTATATACCTTACGGATATCCTTCTCGTACTCGGCTCTTCTTGCACGAATCGGTGTAAGCTCCTCTTCAAGAACTTTTATAAGGAACTTCTTAACCTTAACGTCGCCAAGGCCGCCTCTTCTATAATGATCCTTAAGTTCATCAAGATTCTTATATTCAGGTAAGTACTTCTCAAACGAATCTTCCTTAACGAACGCATCAAGATAAGTAAACACCGTGTTGCCCTCAATCTTGCCCGGGTCCTCAACCTTGATATGATCCGGGTCTGTGTACATACTCATA
>JAILJL010000150.1 GCA_024694785.1 Lachnospiraceae bacterium | reverse complement strand
ATTCATCTTTGTCTTAACTTCTATCTCGTTAATCCTATCCAAGATATCGTTCGCGCCCTCAGAAGTAAGCTCCTCAAGTACATCAAGGGTCTCTTCTCTCTCCTGCTCAAGCTCATTAAATATCTGATATATCTCAATTTTTAACGCATCCGATTCGGTCATACCAATAAACGAAGCACCGTAATGATAATTGTCTTCTTCGCCCGTATATCTGACAATCTCAATCACCGCATCGATAACTTCCTTGGTCCAAATCTGAAGCTTCATATTGTAAAATGTACCCGTCTCGAGCTTAATCGGACAATCAAATCCTATACCAAGCTTGGAAAGATCCGTAACTTTAACTTTGATAAACTTCAAAGTCGTAATACCATCGCTGTCAAGTCGCTCAAGCTGTACCGATACATTAAGATCAAGCCTCTTGCTTCTTCTCTTCTCCGCACCGACGCCGTTACGCGCACGCCTTTCATTTAAGATTTCCTGTGCTTTGCGAAGCTTATTCTCTCCCATGATGCCTCCTTATATATAAACAGATATCATATACTACCACACTATATTTTCATTTTATTACAAATGCATAGCATAAATCAAGCGAACATTTAGTGAATAAACATAGCGTCTCCAAAGCTGAAGAATCTGTATTTATTCTTAACCGCCTCTTCATATGCATTCAGCACATTCTCCCTGCCGGCAAGCGCCGAAACAAGCATTATGAGCGTGGATTCCGGCAGATGGAAATTGGTAATAAGCGCATCAAGTATCTTGAACTTATATCCCGGATATATGAATATCTCTGTATCTCCTGTCTTAGCGGCAATAGTCCCGTCCGGATTGGCAGCAGACTCAACGGTTCTGCAGCTTGTGGTTCCCACACAGATAACACGATTTCCGTTTTTCTTTGCTTTGTTGATCTTTTCCGCTGCTTCTTCAGTTACCTCATAATGTTCCGAATGCATCTTGTGATCGAGGACATTCTCTTCTTTAACAGGTCTGAAGGTTCCGAGTCCGACATGTAGCGTAACCTCCGCTACGTCCACGCCCTTATCCCTAATCTTCCGTAAAAGCTCTTCCGTCATATGAAGACCTGCCGTAGGTGCGGCTGCCGAGCCGTCATACTTTGCATATACGGTCTGATACCTGTTCTTATCCTTAAGTTCATGCGTAATATAAGGCGGTAACGGCATAAGTCCCAATTTATCCAGAATCTCTTCAAATATACCTTTATATTCAAACTGTATTATTCTGTTACCGTCGTCAAGAACATCGATAATGGTACCTTTTAAAAGCCCATCACCAAAGGTTACCTCTGCGCCGGTTCTAAGCTTCTTGCCCGGCTTTACAAGACATTCCCAGCAATCATTCTCTTTTCTCTTAAGGAGCAGAATCTCAACAGGCTTCTCCATTCCTTCCTTAATTCCGTATAGACGCGCAGGTATAACCTTGGTATTATTAAGCACCAGGCAGTCACCCGGCATCAGATAATCGATTATATCCGTAAATACCTTATGTTCAACCTTACCGGTCTCCTTCGACAATACCATAAGCTTCGAAGAAGATCTGTCAGGCAGCGGATCCTGGGCGATCTGCTCTTTGGGCAGATCAAACCAGTAATCCTTAACACTTAACTTAATATCACTCATATTATTGCCTCAATTCAGCACCAAGAGCCTTAAGCTCGTTGATTATTATATCCATCTGCTTATTGACGATAGTATCTTCCAGAGTCTTGTCAAGCGCTCTGAAGGATATTGAGTATGCAAGAGACTTGAAGCCTTCCGCAATTCTGTCTCCTTCATATACGTCAAAAAGCTCTACCTTCTCAAGGTATTCTCCGCCGTTCTTTCTTATGCAGGCTTCAATATCGCCGGCAAGTACGGACTTCTCAGTAAGCAAGCTTAAGTCTCTTGTAATTGCAGGGAATTTTGCAAGGCCCTGATACTTGATATCATAATTCGAAAGCTTTACTACATCGTCCATATCAAGAACCGCAATATACACCTTTTCTTTAATATCATAGTTGTTAAGTACCTGCGGATGAACTTCGCCTATAAGGCCCAAGCAAACATCGCCTGCCGTAATCCTTGCTGCTCTGCCCGGATGAAGATAAGACACATCCTTAACAGCATCATACTTAAGCCTTGCTCTTACGCCACACTCATTAAGAATATCTTCAACCGCACCCTTCATTTCGAAGAAATCGCCCATTCCGTACATACCGAGCGTAAGCTTCATTCTCTCAACAGGAAGATCTTTTAACGGTAACTCTTCAGGAAGATATACCTTCGCCATCTCATATAATGCAACAGACTTATTTCTGTGCGCATAGTTTAACGAAAGTGATGTAAGAATACCGTCAAGAGGAAGCGTACGCATTATACTGTAATCCTCACCGAGGGGATTAAGAATGGTTATAGCTTTTCTATGCACATCGTCCTTTGCAAGACATAACTTATCAAATACCTTAGGGCTTTCAAAGGAAAAGCACATAGCTTCCGAGAATCCGTTGAATCTTGCAGCGTTTTTTGCCTTATCACGAACAATCTGACTCTTGTTCTTACCGCCCATGGTCGACTCACCGCCCGGCAAAGTCATAGGAATTTTGTCATATCCGTAGAATCTTGCAACTTCTTCCGCAAGATCTGCCATACAATGAATATCCTGTCTCCAGGAAGGAACCTTGATCATATTGGTTGCCGGATCATATGTAAAGAAAACCTTCTCGAAATATTTAATCATGTCTTCTTTGGACACATTGGTACCAAGAAGCTTATTAATCTTCTCAGGCTCGAACTTAACTTCGTTTTCCGTTCTTACGTTAGGATATACGTCAACCATACCGCCAACAACTTCACCAGCATTAAGTTCTTCCATAAGCTGACACGCTCTGTTAATTGCAATCAAAGCCGTATTAGGGTCAAGTCCCTTCTCAAACTTACCTGAAGCATCCGTTCTCATACCAAGCTTCTTACTCGAAAGACGGATATTGGTACCGTCAAAGCAAGCTGCCTCAAAAAGCACCGTCTTAACGGAATCCGTAATCATGGAGTTCTCTCCGCCCATGATACCTGCAACACCTATTGGCTTCCTTCCGTCACATATCATAAGGATGTCGCTTGAAAGTTCATGCTCCTGTCCGTCGAGTGTTGTAAATTTCTCTCCGTCATTTGCGGTTCTTACAACTATCTTATTATCTTCAACCGTTGAAAGGTCGTAAGCATGCATAGGCTGACCGAACTCTTCCATTACGTAATTTGTGATATCAACGATATTATTGATAGGTCTTATTCCCACACCTTTTAATCTTCTTTGCATCCACTTAGGTGACGGACCGATTTTAACATTCTTAACAACTCTTGCAATATATCTGCTGCAAAGCTTATTATCCTTAACATCGACGCTTATATAATCCGATGCTTTCTCGGAATTACCCGTTTCCTTAATCTCCGGGAACTTAAACTCCTTACCGAAAGTTGCGGCTGCTTCGATTGCAATACCGATTGTTGCATAACAATCAACTCTGTTACTTGTAATCTCATATTCATGCGTAACATCATCGAGTCCCAGCGCTTTTACCGCATCTGCTCCTACTTCTACATCTTCATCAAAGATATAGATACCGCTGTCAGGCGCTTCAGGATAATAATCCTTGGAAGAACCGAGTTCTTCTATAGAGCACATCATGCCATTGCTCTCAACGCCGCGAAGCTTACCGGCTTTAATCAAAACTCCGCCCTTTGTCATATGTCCGTCGTGATCACCTGCAACACGACCGCCGTCAAGCACTACCGGTACCTTGGCATTGACTACGACATTAGGTGCACCCGTAACTATCTGAATCGGTTCACCGCATCCTATATCAACCTTGCAAATAACAAGCTTATCAGCATCCGGATGCTTATCAATGCTTATAATCTGACCTACCACGATTTTGTCAAGGTCTTCGGCCACACACTCATATCCTTCAACCTTGGTACCGGATAATGTCATTCTGTCTGTATATTCCTGTGCACTGCAATCAAGATCAGGCACATATTCCTTAATCCAATTTAATGATGTATTCATAGTCTTTCTATTACCTCCTAAGATGTGAAATAAACTACTTAAACTGCTTCAAGAATCTGTCGTCATTCTCGTAAAGCAGACGAAGATCGTCGATTTCATATTTAAGGAGCGCTATACGCTCAAGTCCAACACCGAATGCAAAAGCACTGTATTCGTCAGGATCTATGTTACACATATTAAGTACGTTAGGATGAACCATGCCGCATCCTAAGATTTCTATCCAGCCCGAACCCTTGCAGAATCTGCATCCTTTACCTCCGCATTTGAAGCACGATACATCCATCTCTGCAGAAGGCTCGGTAAACGGGAAATGATGCGGGCGGAACTTGACCTTGGTATTCTCTCCAAACATTTCCTTTGCAAACATCTGTAATGTTCCCTTAAGATCTGCAAGTGTTACATTCTTATCCACAATAAGTCCTTCAATCTGATGGAATGAAGGTGAGTGTGTGGCATCAATCTCATCGGAACGGAAAACTCTGCCCGGAGATATCATACGAAGCGGTAATTTACCCTTTTCCATTGTACGTACCTGCACCGGCGAAGTCTGGGTTCTTAATACTATATCGGAATTGATATAAAATGTATCCTGTTCATCCTTGGCAGGGTGATTTGCAGGAATATTAAGTG
>JAILJL010000159.1 GCA_024694785.1 Lachnospiraceae bacterium | reverse complement strand
TGTTTAAGTCTATTTAATTAATAATTTGCTTTCATTTTGAACAAAGGTGTGATATTATTGTAATAATAAGAAAAGTATAGACAATTTTTTTAAATTCTTTGAAAGTATGTCCACCGGTACGATATGAAAAATATTAAGGATGAACAGAAAGCCGCATTTGTTGTCTCGGGCTATGTATTTACTGATGAAGAGACAGCGAAAAAGGCCGAGAAAGAGATTGCAGGCGTTGCTTATACCAGGAATAAGCTTGATATGGATAATCCGGGTGCAGTTCTTGCAGTGTATAATAAGATTATCCGTAGCAAGATGTTTTCCACCCCTGTAGGATATGAGTATCTTACAGAGCTTAGAAAGTATCTCAAGGCATCCCCGGATGTGGATGATGGCGAGATATTGGAGATCGACTTTACACCGGTAATAGTACGTGAGAATACGGAAAAAGAATTAAAAGATACCGCCGGAGGGGATCAAATCGATAGATTACGCGGTGGACTGGTGACATCACTTATTGTGAATGTAATACTTGTACTTGCAATAATCGCCATGATTGTTCTGGTACAGAAGTCGGATGTTCCGACCATACTTGATTATGAGAATAAGCTTATAGACCGTTATGAAGAGTGGCAGAAGAGCTTGGAAGAACGCGAGGCTATCATAAGAGAATATGAGATAAAGTACAACATTAATAATGGTTTTAATGCGCAGTAGCGTATAAAATATAGGCCTTAAAAGGAAATGGAGATAGGAATATGGATAAAGTTAAAGTTCTTGTTGTAGATGACGAAGCGCTTATGAGAAAGCTCGTTAAGGACTTTCTTCTTAAGAAGGAGTATGAAGTCGTTGAAGCTGAAGATGGCGAGCAGGCTCTTGACATTTTCTATTCAGACAAGTCAATCTCACTTATTATTCTTGATGTCATGATGCCTAACATGAACGGATGGCAGGTTTGCCGAGAGATTAGGGAGACTTCCAAGGTGCCGATTATTATGCTTACGGCAAAGGCGACAGAGAATGATGAGTTGCAGGGATTTGAACTCGGTGTAGACGAGTATATTTCCAAACCGTTTAGCCCTAAGATTCTTGTAGCGCGTGTTGATGCGCTTCTTAGAAGATCTAATAAGATTGATACCAACGATGTGTTGGATTATGGTGGAATTGTTATTAATCGCGCTGCTCATGAAGTAACCGTTGATGACAAGCCTATAGAGTTAAGCTTCAAGGAGTATGAGCTTTTAAGCTTCTTCCTTGAGAATGAAGGAATCGCTTTGTCGCGTGAGAAGATTCTTAACAACGTATGGAATTATGATTATTTCGGAGATGCAAGAACGATTGATACGCACGTTAAGAAGTTAAGAAGCAAGATTGGTGCCAAGGGTAATTATATCAAGACCATTTGGGGCATGGGATATAAGTTTGAGGTATCCGAGCGCTAAGATTAAGAAGATACAAAGAAGGCGGGAAGTATCTTGAAGAAGAGGATTGTATTAGTTGCATTATGTCTGATACTGGGCTTCTCATTATCGGGTTGTGGCCCGGAGAAGCTTATTTCGCTTACAGAAAGTGAACGTAATCAGATAGTTTCTTTTTCTGCGCACCTTATAGGTGAATTTAACCGCCCGATGAGCGAAGGATACACGTCATTAAGTTACGGACAGCTTAAGTCGATCAATGACAGCTTACGTGAAGAGAATAAGCCGGATGTTCCGGAGCCTCCGGATGAACCGGATAATCCGGATAATAATGACGACGATAATGGAGGCGGTGGATCGGACGGTACGACCGACGGCGGAACAATATCATTAACCGAGTTCGTTAATAATGCGGGAATAACAGCAAAATACGACGGATATTTCGTACAGGACGATTACGTATATAACAGAGCAATATCGGTTAATAAGCCGACCAATCCCAATAATACCTATATCATTGTCAAGATTATTCTTACCAACGAGACAGCGGAAGATATCATTTGTGATTTATTTACACAGGGATTGAGGCTTACGTTATCCGTTAATAATTCAGCTGCTGTAGTTAATGCAACGGCGACGATTTTACCTGCTGATTTCCTTAATTACATGGATGTCATAAAAGCAGGACAGAGCGTAGAGACATTTGCGTTTTTTGAAGTAGATAGAAGTGTGGCGGAATCGATATCGAACATACAATTGTATAGTATAAAGGATCGGATTTCCAAAACAATTAGTATTAATTAGTGAAAATTTTCGTAAATCGTGTTTTTTTCTATATAGGTATGCTATAATACCACTAATTAAGGCAACAATGTCAAGGAGGGTTCCCATGGAGACAAATATACTCTTAGAAAATGGTACCAATGAGGTCGAGATACTTGAATTTACATTAGACGATAATCATTATGGTATTAACGTAGCTAAGATAAGAGAGATTTTAACTTATCAGCCGGTTACTCCTGTTCCTAATTCACATTATTGTGTAGAAGGAATATTTATGCCACGTGATACAATGATTACCGTTATAAGCCTTCGCGAGAGTCTTGGACTTAAGCCTAGCGCTGACGATGGTTTATTTATCATCACCAATTTTAATAAGTTGAATATTGCTTTCCATGTTGATAAGGTTATCGGTATTCACAGAATCTCCTGGGCAGATATTAATACACCTGATTCTACAATTAATGCTGAGAACAAGGGTGTATCCACAGGTGTTGTTAAGTTTGATGACAAGCTCGTAGTTATTCTTGACTTCGAGAAGATTGTTACAGATATCAGTCCTGACACCGGACTTCGTGTAAGTGATATTGAGAACTTTGAAGGAAGAGACAGAGGCGAGTGCCCGATTATTATTGCGGAAGATTCGCCGATGCTTGGAAGAATGATTACCGATTGCTTGAAGAAGTCGGGATACAGACAGTTGAAGCTTTGTGAGAATGGTCAGGTTGCATGGGATCAGCTTAACGAGTGGAAGGAAGAAGGTACACTTTACAAGAAAGCAAAGTGTATCATAACCGATATCGAGATGCCGGTTATGGATGGCCACAGACTTACCAAGCTTTGCAAGGGAGACGATGAGATTAAGGCTATTCCGCTTGTAATCTTCTCATCACTTGTTAATGACGAAATGAGAAGAAAGGGCGAGGCTCTTGGTGCCGATGCGCAGCTTACAAAGCCTGAAATTGGTATGCTTGTATCTGCTATCGACGGACTTATCGATAAGAGCAATTTGCCTAAGTAAGTATTGATTAAATGTGCCTCAAAGCATCCTTCGTATCATGGGGTGCTTTGGGGTTTTTCTATTTTGAAATATGAGAATTAATTAGGGAGGTGGAATAATCTTGGGTAAGGAAAGTGAAGATTATCTTGATCAATTACTTAGCGCAGTACAAGACGAAGTTCCACAGAACAAGGATGATGCGATAGAACTTGAGGATTCTTCGGATGAGGGGTTTGGTGAAGATCCGTTTGAGGCAAGAAGAGCGCATCGAAAAGAAAGATCAAGAAGACATAAGAAGGATGCAAATGATGCATTCCTTGCTGAGTTTGAAAAAGAGCTTATGGAATCGGATGCGGGCGAGTATCTGTCTGACATTGAATTTGACATGGAAGCAGACGATACTTTCTCGACAGAGCCGGATATGGATTCTGAAGTTACTCAGCCTGCACCTGAATATACGCAGGAGTCTATGCCTGATTTTACGCAGGAGCCTATGGCGGAGTTAATGCAGGAGCCAATGTCGGAATTTGCACAGGATCCGGTGTTGGATTCTATGTCTATGCCGTCTTTGGAGGATAGTATTGAGGAAAGCTCAGAGAAAAGCCCTGAGGAAAGTCCGGAAGACAGCATTTTGTCCGGCCTTGATGCGATAATGAATCCCGGTGAAGGAACGGATATTCCGAGCGATCTGTTCGGAGTGCCTGATATGTCTGAGGATATGTCACAGCAGGATGTACCGGGTGTATCTGATGTTATGGAGGAAGCAGGATTCGGTGATCTCGGATTTTCCATGGATGAAAGCCCGGAAGCGGGAGACTTTGGAAGCGTAGGAGAAGACTCTTCTTCAGACGATATAATATCCATGCTTAACGGACTTGGGGAAGGTGACGATGATCTTAAGGATATAGGAAGTATGCTTTCTGCCGATGAGAATGGGGAAAGTATTATTCCTGAAGATGAGGATGTCACTGCAGCAGAGATTGCGGGTAATCTTGCGGGTCTTGGCTTCGATATTGATGTACAGGCACCGACAGATGAAGCAGGAGATATAAGAGACATTACAGATGAACGTAATGCGCTTATTAAGGAGGCAGAGGAGAAAAATGCCGAGCCGAAGGGATTCTTTGGCAAGCTTAAGGCGTTTTTCTTCGGAAGCGATGATGACGAAGAAAATCCGGATATACCGGTAATCGCGAATGCCAAGAAAAAGGATATCGGTGAATTGGCCGGTGAATTGGCTGATGAGAATGATGATATATTAAGAGCACTTGAAGGCGGCGGAGACCTTGAAGGTGCTGCGTCTCAAGAGCCTGAGCTTGATGAGAAGGCCAAGAAAGCAAAAGAAAAAGAAGAGAAAAAGAAGGCAAAGGAAGCCAAGAAGAAGGAGAAAGCAGAGAAAAAGGCTGCAGCAAAAGCAGCCAAGCCACCTAAGGTTAAGAAGCCTAAGGCTCCTAAGGTTAAGACAAAGCCGCTTCCTAAGGGTCCGGTATTTGTGATACTTCTTCTTTGCGCTACTATTCTTTTCGGGACCATCTACGTGGGACGTACAGCTCATTACAGAATGACTGTCAATAAAGCGGAGGAGATGTTTGCGCAAGGCAAATATATAGAGGCTTACAACCTCCTTAATCCGTTGACTATCGAAAAGGATGGTGATAAACTTCTCTATAGAAAAGTCAAGATGCTTGCATGTATGCAGGAATTCTATCGTTCTTACGAGGTGCTTGTGTCAAGCGGTCGTAATGAACTGGCACTTGACAGCCTGGTTCGTATGATAGGTCATTATGATGTGCAGATTAATGATGCAGGAGAGTATGGAATCAGTGCGGAACTTACGGATTACGAAGGTAAGGCCGAGAAGCTTCTTAAGGATGTGTATAATGTATCTTTTGAAGATGCATTGGCATTATATAAGCAAAGAGACAGACAGACATATTCAATGGAACTTGTCAAAGTTCTTTTGAGAGCGGGAATATCGTAGGTTCAGTTTTAGATAAGGAGTGATTTTGATGACAAGGATGTATGGAATTTCTTCAGATTCAATTAGTACGATGTTTTCTAGTTTGAATAGCAGAACGAGTAGTTATGGCAATAGTGCTTCGGGTACTACCGGAAGCATACTTGCGGATTATGCTTCGATAAGAAGCGGATCTTATTATAGACTTGTTAAGAACTATTATAAGCAGCAGGGAAGCGACGCAAAGTCTAACATTAAGTCAAAGAATACAACGGAAGCAAAGACATTGACAGGTATCAAAGCTGATGCCAATGAGCTTCTTGATTCCGCAACCAAGCTTATGGGTACGAATTTTGACCCTAAGACGGATAAGGATCGCGAGAAGGTATATGATAACCTCAAGGCTTTTGTCGAGAATTATAACGATACAATCAATGCGGCAAAGGATGCAACCAATACATCCGTGCTTTCGGCTGCATCATCGATGGTTAAGTCGACAGCGGTTAATGCCGGACTTCTCGGTAAGGTTGGTATTACAATCAACAAAGACAATACGATGAAATTGAACGAAGATATGTATAAGGATAAGGACGGCAAGATGAAGGAAGTCGATATGACTCCTGCAAAGTCGCTTTTCAAGGGTGTGGGTTCGTATGCGCATAACCTTAATGCATCTGCATCGTATCTTTCGATGTCGGCTACAAATGCAGCATCGAGAGTTACCACATATGGTGATAATGCGCGTATGACCAAGGCAAATGATTTCTCGTCAGTATTTGATAACATAGTTTAAGGGGAATAAGATGTCACTATTTGATAGATTGGCTGAAGGACTTCTCGGAGTCAGAAGACCATCACGGCAATATGTGAAGACACCGCCAAGGCCGGTTAAGCATAAGCCTTCCGGAGAGTCGGATAAGCCTGCTGCGGATAAGATGGAAGAGAGTAGTATCGAGAGTAAGATACAGCACATAATACCGAGTTTTAAAGGGGCATTGAACAGTAATATGGCAGAGATGAATGAGAAAATTGATGAATTGCAGGTACGTCTTGAAGAATCTATCAAGAGTAGTGGTGACAATTATTCACAGGAACTTAAGAACACGATAGCAGAAGAAGTGGCTTCTCTTAAGCAGGAAGTGAAGGATAGCTTCTTATCGGTTGAAGATAAGATACATTCCGAGAATGTTAAGACATACAGGAATATTCAGGCACTTGTATCGGAGATTGATAAGAAATCAGCCAAAGAGGTTAATATCGATGCAAAGTTTGCCTCGGTTAAGCGACTTCTGACACTCACAACATGGACTGCAATCGGCACGTTCCTTGTTCTCGTGATTTATGTATTGCACGGAATAGGGGTGTTTTAATGGGCTATGTGGATTTTAAACCGGGTAATATGCTGTATCCCCTGCCGGTTGTAATGGTAAGCTGCGGAAGCGATGAGATTACGCCTAATATTATTACAATTGCCTGGGCGGGAACGGTATGCTCCAATCCGCCGATGGTATCGATATCAATTACAAAAGCGCGCTTTTCCCATGATATAATAAGGAATACGGGAGAGTACGTAATCAACCTTGTCACGGAAGACCTTATAAAAGCGTGCGATTATTGCGGCGTTAAGTCGGGACGTGACGTTGACAAGTTTAAGGAGATGAATCTTACTGCCGCTCCGTCAAAGGAGGTTAAGGCCCCGCAGATTAAGGAATCTCCGGTATCTATAGAGTGCAAGGTCAAAGAGATCAAAGAGCTTGGAAGCCATGATATGTTCATCGCGGAAGTTGTTAATGTCCGTGTGGACGACAGGTATATGGACGAGAGGAAAGTATTCAACCTTAATGATACCGGCCTTGTTACATATTCACATGGTGGTTACTTTGCACTTGGCAGGAAAGTTGGCACATTCGGTTTTTCCGTTAATAAGAATAATAAGAAAATAGTTAAAAAAACCAATAAAAAGAGCAGTTCGCGTGAGTAGCGGACTGCTTTTTGTTATAAAAGTTCATTATTCTACTGAATGAGCATATCCATAAGATATGCAAAGACGTCATCGCTTTTGTTCTTGAAGTTCTCGCAGATTGCTTCTGCCTGTTCAAGACCGAGAATGTTGAAATCAACCTCGAATACAATCACGTTATTGCTCTTAATCTGACAGCGGACGGCATATTGATTGCCATGGGTGTTGTAGTATTCCGCAACCACAACGGTGTCCTTTTTAAGTGAAATATCGTGTGTCTTATAGTAATTAAGCACGTCTTCTTTGATGGCGCCGGATATTCTGTCAGAGAAGTATTCAAGTGTCACCTTGCCATTATCGGTTATTCGATAGAAGGTATCCTTCGATGTCGGAGCTTCGGATGTTATAAGCTTGGACTTCTCGAGTTCCTCCAGCGTCTGCTGTAATGTGAAATAGTTGGTATAGTCCATCGCAAGTATGAAATCCGAGATGTTGGTATTTGACAACGGAATATCGGATTTATCAAGCATGAACAGTATTATTAATTTGTAAAGTGTAGCCGGTTCTGATGTTGTCATGGAACCCCTCCCTTTATAGCTTCAAATAAGATAATAACATCATAATAAGGTAATAATCAAGAAAAATGTCATAAAATATAGTCGTTTATGTATTTAAAGAATGATGTGAAGTTGAAAAATTTGTGTAAAAGGTTGCTGAAATTAAGGGAATATAGTATAATTTATCAGAATCTATAAGTATGTGATGCTGACCTTTCTGTGAAGGTATGCATTATATATTCAAGGAGGTGTCCTTATGAGTGGTGTTAGTAGATTAAGTGATGCTCTCTCGCGTTCATATGAGAAGTTAGGCTCGGCGAAGAAGATTAACAGAGCTGCAGACGATGCTGCGGGACTTAAGATTGCCGAGAAGACCAAGACCCAGATTAACGGCTATGATGTAGGAGTTAATAATCTGTCCACAGCCAAGAATCTGGTTAATACGGCGGATTCCGCATTAGACTCGATGAACAGCAGCTTGCAGAGACTTCGTGAACTTGCGGTTGCGGCACAGAATACAGCTATTTATGGCGACGACGATATTAAGGCTATGCAGGACGAGACAGATGCTTTACTGCAGGGTATGAATGGTGTTGTGGATACGGCACAGTTCAACGGCAAGAGATTGCTGGATGATAACGAGTTGCAGATTGAAGGTAACGGCAATCCGGATTCGAAAACGATTACGACAACTGATTCTTCGGTTGATTCCTTGGGACTTGCGGGTCTCAACATTGCATCTAACGATGCATTGCAGAAGATAGACGAGGCAATAGCGACAATTACAGATCAGAGAAGTGGTCTCGGTGCTACGGGCAATGCACTTGATTACCAGATTGATTATAACAAGGAAGCATCTGTGCTTTCAAACGCTTCATTAAGCACCATTGAAGATCTTGATTACCCTAAGGAGGTAAGCGAGATGAAGAAGAATGAAGTATTGAATGAATACTCCACCCAGATGCAAAGAAATCAGATGCAGCAGAAGATGAACGAGACTAAGAATTTACTTGGATTATAATTATGGGATTAAAGCAGGTTAAGTGGGGAACCGGATTTGATTCAAATCCGGTTTCCCTGTTTTTATTATCAAATGAGAATATTGAAGCAGAAGTTTCGGACTGTGGAGGACTTATAAGGTCGTTGCGTGTTAGGAATTGTAACGGCGCTTTTTGTGATGTCCTTTTGGGATTCGACGATGTTGAAGGATATAAGAGAACAGACGCTTATATCGGAATGATTGTGGGAAGAAATTGCAACAGAATTGAAGATGCTACCTACAAGATTGATGATGTCGAATATACACTTGTAAGTAACGACGGCAATAATAACCTGCACACGGGACCTTCGGGTACGCATTATCAGACATTTAAGGTAGATGAAGAATTAAGCAGCGAGACCAAGCTTGTTCTTCGTGCGGTTAATCCGGAAGTGAAATACGGTTTTCCGGGTAATCTTACGCTTACATATACTTATACGTTGACAGATAACGGTCTTATGCTCGAGATAGAGGGCGAGAGCGATAAAGATACAGTTGTTAATATGACAAGCCATGCATATTTCAATCTGTCGGGTGAAAGCGCACTTAATCTTAACTGGCATACACTTGAACTTAATTCGGAATTATATAGTGAGCTTAAGACAAGAATGATTCCGACAGGCAAGACCTGCAGCGTTAGAGGAACGTGCTTTGATTTCACAAGACCGAAGCCGTTACTTAAGGATATATTCAGTGATGATATGCAGATGGAGCTGGCAAATGGTTATGATCATAACTTTGTCATTAAGAAGACTGCGGATAAGAAGAAAGATGATATGTTCCTTGCAGCAACAGCTTCAAGTGATTCTTCAGGAATCACAATGCGTGTATATGCCAATACGCCGGGATTCCAGCTTTATACAGCTAATTATCTCCAGGAGAGCGGCGGCAAGAACGGCGTAACATACGGAAAGCGCAGCGGATTCTGTATAGAACCGCAATACCCACCGAATGTGATCAATGCGGAAGGCGATAGAATAGTTAAGCCTATACTGCGCGTCGGTGAGAAATACAGCCTTAAGATATTGTATGAATTCAATAATTAATATCATACTTAAACTTTAATAAAGGAATTATCTTTGATATAATAGAGAAGTATTATTAATCCGAGCATTCGGAATGTATTAGGAGGCAAAAAATGGCAGAACAGATCGAGACAATGGAGGATTTAAAGACGGAGCTTGAAGAGTCTTTGAGAAAGGGTCCGATGGACGCTAATTATCAGGAGCTTAAGGACGCTATGGAGAAGAAGGAAGTTTTCTCCGTTAAGATTCTTACTTCCGTTAAGGGGGGAGTAACAACAGAGGTTAACGGAATCAGAGCTTTTATTCCACTCTCACAGTTATCTGCGGATTATATAGAGAATGCCGATTCTTATATCAATAAGACGGTTGAAGCTGTTGTAATAAGTGTTGATGAGACTAAGAACAGCGTTATTATGTCGGTTAGAGAGATTGAAGCCGAGAAGAAGCGTCAGGCCAAAGAAGCCAAGCTTAATTCGTTTAAGGTTGGCGAGGATTACGAAGGTGTTGTTGACGGACTTACAGACTTCGGTGCATTCGTTGACCTTGGCGACGGCGTTAAGGGTCTTGTGCACATCTCCAGAATCTGTAACAGAAGACTTAAGGCTCCTTCGGATGTATTAAAGGTTGGAGATAAGGTTAAGGTTAAATTACTTGAAGTTAAGGGTAACAAGCTTTCACTTAGTATGAAGGAGTTTGACGAAAGTGCTCCTGAACCTCGTGAAAGAAAAGAAAGACCTGATAGAGTAGAAAGAGCAGATAGAGAAGACCACGTAGAGTATACCGAAGAAGCTATCAGCACGTCTCTTGCAGGCTTGCTTAGCGGCATCAAGGTTAAATAATTCTTTAGACGGAGAAGATTATATGCGTTATGTACCGATAGAGAACATCAAGCCGGGAATGATTCTTGGATATGAGATATTTGATGATGCAGGACACATACTTATTCCTAAGGGTGTCATGCTTACCGAGACATATCTTAAAAGGCTTGCCAAATTCAATTTCGACGGTATATACGTAGATGATTTTTTGACCAATGAAATTGTGGTCGAACCGGTGATATCACCGGAGCTTAGAGCTGAAAGTATGGAGTGTATCAAAAACGGCGATATTGACGGTTGCATGGGAGCAGCCGTCAGAATCGTCAATGAGATACTCGCCAAAGATGTTATTTCATTCGATCTTATGGATCTTAGAACCTTCGATAATTATACCTATGCGCATTCGGTTAACGTAGCGGTTCTTTCCTGCGTTGTCGGCATGGGTATGAATCTTGAGCAGGAGGATCTTGTCAATCTTGCAATAGCAGGACTTCTTCATGATATCGGTAAGACCAAGTTACCTCAGGAGATCCTTAATAAGCCTACAAGACTTACCAAGGAAGAATATGAGTTAATCAAGAGTCATCCGACGTTATCGCATCAGATGATTGCATCGAGATTAGACATCGATGATGATGTTAAGCTTGCAATCATAGCGCACCACGAGAATATCGACGGTTCGGGTTATCCGAACGGAGCTGAGGGATATCAGCTTAATCTGTATGCGAGAATTCTTCGTGTTGCGGATAATTATGATGCTTTGATTTCCAAGAGACCATACAAAGAAGCATATTACCCGCTTGATGCGGCAGAATACCTCATGGGTGGTGGCGGATTCTTATTCGACCAGAAGGTAGTTGAGGTATTTCTTCAGTATGTCCCTTTCTATGCGAAGGGTACTGAAGTTATGCTTTCTAACGGTATGTTCGGGGTTATTGCGGATAATACGGGAGAACACAATCTTCGACCTGTTATACAGTTATTCAGTGGTACACTTATAGACCTTAACGAGCCGAAGAATCTTAATATAACGATAGGGCTTCCTGATGATGAGCGCGAAGAGCGATTAATGCTTGCCGAGAAGGAGCGTAATGCGATGGTTGGCGCAGTCGGACAGTATAGAGGTAATATGAATAAGCCTCGTATAGTTGCTGTAGATGATATGCTTACCAATCTTCAGGCATTAAGAACAATTCTTCAGGATGAGTTTGAGGTAATTCTGCTTAAGTCGGGCAAACAGGCGATTAAGTTCTTTGAGGAAGCGAAGAACGAGTATCCGGAGATAGTCCTTATGGATATCAATATGCCTGAAGTAGACGGCATAAGTGCAGCCAGACAGATTAACAGTATTACTAACAGTAATGTTCCGATAGTGTTCGTATCAGCTGTCAGAGACAGAGATACGGTTATCAGGTGTCGTGCATTGGATCCCGCAGGATATATTGCAAG
>JAILJL010000094.1 GCA_024694785.1 Lachnospiraceae bacterium | reverse complement strand
ATATCCTACTATGCTTGGTCAGGGCATGAGTCCGGACGAGTTTATGTCCGGCAAAAATGTTGACTGGTGGGACAGCTATAATGCCAAGCGACTTGCGTCCATGGAACTTAGTGACGGAATGAACGATTATTATTCCAAGATGATGCAGCAATTGCTAATGTCAGAGGAAGATAATACGGTTTGCTCGCCACTTAATACTTATATGGCGTTATCTATGCTGGCGGAGATAACAGACGGAACTACAAGAGAACAGATATTGAAAGTGCTTAATGTCAAGGATATAGAGACGTTAAGAAAGAATATCGGCATAATCTGGAACGCAAATTATGTGGATATACCGGTGTTGACGAGCGTTCTCGCAAATTCAATGTGGCTTAAGGGCGGAGTTGATTTTAAGGACAGCACGCTTGAGACATTGGCGAGTGATTATTATGCATCTTCTTTTGTCGGTGATCCTTCATCTAAAGAGATGAATGAAGCCTTAAGGAAGTGGACCGATGATAATACCGGCGGATTATTGAAGGAGTATATCGGGGAGATTAAGCTTAATCCGTCGACGGTAATAGGGCTTATGTCTACGATATACTATAAGGCATTATGGAACAATGCTTTTATCGAGAAAGAGACGGAAAAAGAAACTTTCCATGGTGTAAATGGCGACACAATTGTAGATATGATGCATAAGTACGAGCATACGACGAGTCTTTATCGTACGGACAGCTTTGCATCTGTTGGATTGACACTTGATTACAGCGGAACAATGTATTTCTTCCTTCCGAACGAAGGTGTTGACGTTAATTCACTTTTGACGGACGAGGATGTATTTAAAGCCATAAGCGATGACTTTGATGACCTGAATCTTAGTTTTTTAAAGGTTAATATGTCGATTCCAAAATTCAAGGTATCGGCAGAGACGGATCTGAACAATGCGATAAAAACGCTCGGAATTAAGGATGTATTCGACCCGGAGCTTGCTGATTTTTCTCCATTAGTGAAAGATGCAAAGGATATGTTCGTAAGTAAGACAACACATGCAGCTATGGTGGAAATTGACGAGAAGGGTGTAACCGGTGCGGCTTATACGGCAGTTTTGGCAGACGGAATGGGTGCTGAGCCTGAAGAGATTTATGAGTTCGTTCTTGATCGTCCTTTCATGTTTGTAATAACGGGAGCCGACGGTTCGGTTCTATTTGCGGGAGTAGTTAGAAATATCAATTAAGTTATGAAAAATATCGGGAAATAAATTCATGGTGCACCTCTTATTTAGAGGTGCACTATTCATGTAAAATAATAAAGTGAATTCTTATGACTGTGATATAATACTCTTAAAAGAGAAATTGATTCGTAATGATTAAAGGAGTTTACTTTGAAAAAGCTATACATTGCAATTATCGTAATATGTTTTATAGGAGCGCTTATATTACTCGGAACCGGAGCAGGCGAGAAGCTTACGACGATAACCGAGATAGTTAAGCATGAAGATGATTCTAAAGAAGAATCCGGCGAAAGCCATGAAGCAAAGGAAACCGAAGCGGAAAACAGTGACGATAATACCGTGCATGGACAGGTTAATACCTATGCTATGTATGCGCTTACACGCGTTAATGTAAGAATGAAGCCTTCTGCAGATAGTGAGAAGGTTACATCTGTTAATCGCGGGGATAAGATTGATGCGGTAAGTGATGAGAATGGTTGGACCAAAATTATCATGAATGGGAAGTATTATTATATTTGCAGTGATTATCTTTCCAAAGATGAACCGAAGACGAACGGGTTCGTTGTATGTATAGACGCAGGTCATCAGAGGCATGCCAATAACGAACGGGAGCCTATAGGCCCGGGTGCAACTGAGACGAAGCCTAAGGTATCGGCAGGAACTCATGGAGAGGCAAGCGGACTGAATGAATATGAACTTACACTTCAGGTGGCGCTTAAACTGCAGACAGAGCTCGAGAATCGCGGATATACCGTAATTATGGTAAGAACCGCCCACGATGTTAATATAAGCAACTCGGAGCGCGCTGCAATAGCCAATAACGCCAATGCAGATGCTTTTATAAGAATACATGCCAACGGAATCGATGATTCATCGGTGCATGGTGCAATGACGATATGCCAGACGGCAAGTAATCCATATAATGGCGAACTCTATGATAAAAGCTATGCCCTGTCATCAGCCGTTCTCGACAATTTTGTGGCGGCAACGGGATGCAGAAAAGAGCGCGTCTGGAAGACCGACACAATGAGTGGAATTAATTGGTGTAAGGTCCCGGTTACAATAATTGAGATGGGGTATATGACGAATCGCGAAGAAGATCTTCTGATGGCGTCTGACGATTATCAGGCCAAGATGGTAACGGGTATGGCAAACGGATTGGATGAATACTTCGGATTAAAAAAATAAATTAACCACATAAAAATCGCTATGAGTTCACGAATTTATAACTCAATTTGTATACTATGATTATTGTGGCATTTATGTCTATAATCATGCGTGTGGAGGGACAGGTCGTGAATAAGTATAGATGGTCGGTTAAAAACGGCAGTGTAAGAGGCATATTGCTGATTGCAATAGGAGTGCTGGCTAATATCTTACCGGCATATATGATGGACAGCTTGAGATTGCCGCTGTTCCTGGATACTATAGGAACAATAGGAGTTGCAGCGGTAGGTGGCGTGCTCCCGGGCGTACTGGTCGGAATGCTGACTAATGTATTGTGCACGCTTTTTGATGCCAATGTGATTTATTTCGGATTTGTTAATGCAGTTACGGCAATTTTTGCCACCTGGTTTGCATATAGATATTCATTTAAGAACATTAAAAGGACAGCATGCTTTGTAGCGGCAATCGGCGTTTTCGCCGGTTCCGTAACTGCTGTGATTCATTGGTTCTTGCTTAACGGAACGCAGAAGGAGTCCATAGCAAGAATAGCGGATGCATGGCAGGATGTTACGGGAATGTCCGCATTCTGGGCCTTTTTAATGATAAATGTATTGTTGAATATTCTGGACAAAGGCATGACGACCCTTGTGGTCTGCCTTTTCTTAATAATGATTCCTGCAAAGACAGTGAAAAGAATACGAAACGGGTTGTGGAAACAACGCCCGCTTAGTGAGGCTGAGCTTAAATCCATAAGAAAGTGGAGCAAGAAGCTTAAGCTTTCTTTGCGTAACCGAATGACATTAATGCTTATGATTGTATCAATAGTGCTGGTGCTTGTAATGGGATGGATCGGAACGCGTCTTTACTACGAGAATGAGAAATATGAGAAAACCGAGAACGCCCTTAATACTGCCAAATTCGTAGCACAGATGATTGATGCGGACAAGATGGATAAGTTTCTTGAATTCGGATACGATGTTGACGGATATAAGGAGACTTTGGAGTTATTAACGAAGATTAAGGCAAGTTCCGCGGATGTTAAGTATCTATACATTATCAAGGTAAAAAAGGATGCCTGCTATGCGATTTTCGATGTAGAGACAGAGGATATGGAGGGGTATGCCCCGGGTGAGCGGATAGAATTTGAGGAGGCATTCTATCCTTATATAGATGAACTTCTGACAGGTAATGAGATTGAACCTATTGAGTCCGATGATATAAGCGGATGGGTTCGCACGATTTATTATCCTATAAGGAATTCTGCCGGAAATACGGTATGTTACGTCGGTGCGGACGTATCGCTTACTTATATGCCTGACTATATGAAGAATTACATTATTAAGTCGATCCTTATAATGGCGGGCTTCTTCATACTTATTATCGCCTATGGCTTACGCACGACCGACTCGTACACGATATTCCCGATAAGCAGTATTGCGGAATGTGTAGATGGATTCTCTTATGAGATGGAGACAAGAGATCAGATAGAAGAGGATATTAAGCGAATACGGGCGCTCGAGATACAGACGGGCGATGAGGTAGAAAAGCTCTACGATTCGATATGTCGCATGATTCTAAGCCAGGCTGAGCAGATGCGAAGCATTAAGCGTTTGTCGGATTCGACTGCGAAAATGCAGGACGGACTTATTATCACCATGGCAGACATGGTAGAGAATCGCGATTCCGATACGGGAGCACATATTCAGAAAACGGCTGCCTATGTCAAGATAATAGTCGAGGGACTAAGGAGAAAAGGATACTATGCAGAGAAGCTGACTCCGAAGTTTGCCTCTGACGTAGTAAGATCCGCACCGCTTCATGATGTCGGTAAGATTAATATATCGGATAAGATATTGAATAAGCCCGGAAAGCTTACAGATGAGGAATATGAGATAATGAAGTCCCATACGACTGCAGGACGCAAGATTATCGAGCAGGCGATAGGTAAGATAGAAGGAGAGAATTATCTCAAGGAAGCGAGAAATATGGCGGCTTATCATCATGAACGCTGGGATGGAAAGGGTTATCCTGAAGGACTTCACGGAGAGGTGATTCCGCTTTCGGCGAGAATCATGGCGGTTGCGGATGTATTTGATGCCCTTACCTCGCCACGAGTATATAAGCCGGCGTTTTCTCTTGAGAAGGCCCTTAGTATCATAGAAGAGGGAAAAGGAACTCAGTTTGATGCCAAGTGCGTTGAAGCGCTTATGGATTCTTTAGACGAAGTACGAGTAATACTTAAGAAATATAACGAAGAAGCTTGATAAGGAGGAAAAGCAGTGAAAAAGCGAAATATACAGCGAGTAGCAAGTTTTTCAATTGTGCTTTCTATTCTTTTCGGGATTTTTGGAAGTATTGCTTACGCTAATGATTTGGGTGAAACTGAGGCATTAAAGGAAGAGTTCTTTATGCCGATCGGCGGCGGATACGCAGCGAGCGGACGGATTGAAGGAGCGGGATATACGGCAACGGTGTACGATGCAAGTAACGGGCTTCCTACTTCGGATGCCAATTATATATGGGGCTCCGACGACGGATTCGTATGGATTGGCGGATATAGCGGAATTATCAAATATGATGGCACGACATTTGAGCGTCTTGATACTTCAGACGGTCTTACGAGCGGAAGAGGCCTCTTTGAAGACAGTCGTAACAGAATGTTTGTCGGAACCAATGATAACGGCGTAGTTATTATAGACGGACATGCTAATACACATATAACTTATAAGGACGGATTGCCGGCATCTTCCATCAGGGTTTTTGCTGAAGATAATGATGGCAACGTATATATAGGAACAACGGCGGGAGTATGTTACATAGATGCCGATAATAAGGTCCACGTTATAGATGACGAGAGAATTAACGATGAGCGTGTACTTAAGCTTGAAAGCGATAGCGAAGGCAGGGTATACGGACAGACAAAGAGCGGAATAATTTTTGAGATAACAAGCGGAAGGATTTCCGGTCTTTACAAAAGCGAAGAGCTGGGACTTGAGCGAATAACCTGTATTCTTGCCGATAAGAATAAACCGGGGTATTTGTATCTGTGCGGCAGCGAAGATATATACTATGGTAAGTTCGGAGATAAATTAGATGCGATGACGAAAATATCGGTAGCTCCTCTTAAAGGTATTCATTGGATCAGCAATGACTGTGAGAGAATATGGGTATCTTCTACAAGTATGCTCGGGTATCTTGACTGGAACAGAACATTTCATGTCATAAGTAATCTGCCGATCGACAGCGGAATAGAGATGACAACTTCGGATTATCAGGGCAATATATGGATCGCTTCATCGACGCAGGGTGTCATGAAGATAGTCACCAACCACTTTGTCGATATTTCATATAATGCGCATCTTGAGGAAGAAGTCGTAAATGCAACATGCCTATGTAACAATAACTTATATATCGCCACTGATAACGGACTTAGAATACTGAATCGCGATAATGAGGTCGTTAATAGCGAACTTGTGGATTATATAGGTAATACCCGTGTCAGAAACGTATATAGCGACGATGCCGGTAATGTATGGATATGCACTTATACCAATGATCTGGGTCTTGTGTGCTGTTCAAAAGAAGGGGAGATTACTTCCTATACGACGGAGAACGGGTTGCTTAATAACGAGATACGATGTGCGATACAGGCTTCTGACGGAGCAATGCTTGTGGGAACCAACGGTGGTCTTGCAATAATAAGGAACGGTAAGGTTGTTGAAACCGTAGGAGCATCCGAAAATATTAAGAATACCGTATTCCTTACGGTCGCAGAAGGCGAAAACGGTGAGAGATATATAGGAACTGATGGTGACGGCATATATGTTGTTGACGGCGATAACTTCAAGAGGTACGGACGTGATGACGGACTTACGAGTGATGTTATAATGCGAATTAAGAAGGATGAGGAACGCGGCGTATACTGGCTTATAACGTCAAACTCCATAGAGTACCTCAAAGACGGTATTATTAAAGAGGTGAAGTCATTCCCTTATAATAACAATTACGATCTTTATTTTGGCGAAAATGACGAACTTTGGATCATCTCTTCTTATGGAATCTATATGGTTAACGCGGATTCCATGATTAATGATGAAGTTACGGATTACAGGCTTTATACACTGGCAAACGGACTTACAAGCACACCTACGGCAAATTCTTACAGTGCTCTGAGTAAGGACGGGGACCTGTATATATCGGGAAGAAGCGGCGTATGTAAGGTTAATATCAATAACTTCTCTGAGGAGAGACTTATAGTCAAGGCAACTCTTAATTCGATATATAGCGGTGACGAGAAGATTATTCCGAATGAGCAGGGTGAATACGTAATACCTGCATCCGGAGGCCGTATCAGGATCACCGCATCAGTAATGGATTACACGTTATCAAACCCGATTGTCATGGTATATATGGAAGGCCATGAGGATGAAGGAATTACCGTAAGAAGGAATAATCTTCAGCCGATAGAGTATACGGGCCTTGGATATGGCAATTATACATTGCATATCAAGGTTATGGACGGTAGCGGCAGTTATATAGTTCTTGATGAAAAGTTCCACATCGTCAAGCGGCCGAGAATCGGAGAACTGCGCTCCATGAGAGTGCTTTTATTCGTGCTTATAGCACTTATAGCCGGTATTATCGTATGGCGAATAATGCAAATGACGATTATAAGACGTCAATACGATGAAATCAAGCAGGCAAAGGATGAGGCAGAGCGTGCCAATACCGCCAAGTCGCGCTTCCTTGCCAACATGTCTCACGAGATAAGAACGCCGATTAATACTATTATGGGAATGAATGAGATGGTATTAAGAGAAGATTCGACAGGCGTTCCGAAGCCGTATTTCATGTCTATGGTTAATTATGCGCTTGATGTGCGTAATGCATCGGAATCGCTTCTTGGACTGATCAATGATTTACTCGATATGTCCAAGATTGAATCAGGTAAGATGCATCTTGTCGAGCAGGAATACGATGTGCAGGATATGCTTCGCGCGATAGTCTCGATGATAAGAGTAAGAAGCGCGGAGAAGGATCTGGTATTCGACGTTGACGTCGATGAGGTTCTTCCGCGAAGGCTATACGGAGATGCGGGGAAAATCAAGCAGATCGTACTCAATCTCCTGACAAATGCGGTTAAGTATACGGAAAAAGGCGGTTTTATCCTGTCCGTTGTATTAGAGAAGCGTGAGGATAATAACTGTGTCTTGCGTTTCTCGGTTAAGGACACGGGAATAGGTGTAAGAGAAGAAGACATGGATAGACTCTTTACGGCGTATGAGCGTCTTGATGAAGAGCGTAACAGCGGTATACAAGGAACGGGACTTGGTCTTGATATCTCGCGAAGATTCGCGGAGCTTATGGGTGGAACGCTTAGCTGCAAAAGCGTATATGGCAAGGGTTCGGAATTCATATTTACCATTACCCAGCAAATAGTTGAACAGACACCTATGGGGATATTTACAGAGCATGACGAAAATGCGGCTAAGGGTCCTTATGTGCCTAAGTTTATTGCACCTGATGCGGATGTCCTGGTTGTAGATGATACACCGATGAATCTGGTTGTAATCAAGGGATTGCTTAAAGCTACCAAGATATTCGTAACGACGGCAACAAACGGTCAGGAGTGTCTTGAGAAGATTAAGGAGACGAGATTTAACGTAGTGTTACTCGACCATATGATGCCGGGTATGGATGGAATAGAGACCTGCGCCAAGATAAGGGAGATAGATCCTGATTTGCCGGTGTATGCTCTGACAGCTAATACTGCGGCCGGCGAGAAATTCTATAAGTCAAAGGGCTTTAACGGATATCTGTCTAAGCCTATCGACAGCGAGGCACTTGAAAAAGTTATAATGAAGCATCTTCCGGAAGAGATGATGGAGAAGCCTACGGAGGATGATGCAGTGCAGGATCTCACGGAGATTCCGGAGAAGTATAGCTGGATTTACAAGACCGGAGGCATCACGGTTGAAGATGGAATCAAGAATTCCGGCGGAATAAGTTCCTATCTATTATCACTTAAGAATTTTAAGGATACAATCGATGAGACTGCCGGTATCATTAAGAATGCATATGACGCGGGAGATATTGCGTTATATACGATTAAGGTACATGCCCTTAAAAGCTCTGCACGTATAATCGGTGCCAACGAATTATCGCATCTCGCGGAGCAGCTTGAAAACGCGGGAAATGCTGATGATAGAGCTTTTATTGACGCCAATACGGAAAGGATTCTTAATGATTACAGGGCTTATAAAGATAAGCTTGCCGGAATTGAGGATGAGGAAAGCGACGAGGGTAAGGAACCTATAGGCGAGGATGATTTACGTAGCGCTTATGAAGCTCTTAGAGAATATTGTGAAGCCATGGACTATGATTCCACGGAGGAGGTCTTAAATGAGCTTAAAGACTATAAGCTTCCGCCTGAAGATGCTGTGAGAATTAAAGAGCTTAATCGGTTACTAAAGAAGCTTGATTGGGACAAGATGGAAGAGATTATCGGTAAGGCATAAGGAGAGACTCATATGTACGAGTTAATTAGAAGCAGTCAACTTGATATTATGCTTATGTTATGCGGGGCGTGTGCCGTAGTAATGGTGCTTATCGTGATGACGGATTTTCTTGCAAGAAGGCGTAAGCAGATACTTATAATGCTGGAGCTTGTGGCGTTTTTCCTGCTGTGGTTTGACAGACTTGCATATATATATGCGGGTGTAGAGGGAGACAAAGCCGGGATAATGGTGCGGGCAAGTAATTTTATGGTCTTTTTCCTTACGCCTGCCATAGTATTATTCTTTAATATGTATCTTTCGGATTGGCTATATAAGGAAGGTAAAGTAACGGTCCGTTTGAAGCGATTGAGGGTGATTAGCGTATTATCTGTTGCGGCAATGGTAATGGCGATAATATCGGCAATTACGGGACTTTATTATTATATTGACGATGGCAATCATTATCACAGAGGCGGCGGATTCATTATCGCATATATAATCCCGATTATATGTCCGCTTGTTCAATATACCGTAATAAGACAGCATAGAAAAGTGTTCACCAAGTTTATCTATATGTCTTTGAAATTATATATCTTTGTGCCGATCATTTGCGGTATTGTGCAGATTTTTGCGTACGGACTTTCGATTACCAATATGTCTATGGTTTTGGTGTCGGTCTCAATGTATTTCTT
Organism: Lachnospiraceae bacterium; assembly: GCA_024694785.1. Taxonomy (GTDB): domain Bacteria; phylum Bacillota; class Clostridia; order Lachnospirales; family Lachnospiraceae; genus XBB1006. Next base: position 14,641 of record JAILJL010000094.1, on the reverse strand, counting down.
CACTTATGTCGATGTTAATAAGGCAGCAGGCCAGGCACACGAGCTTGAGCTTCGTAAGATGGCTGAAGAAAAGCGCAGTATGAAGCGCCTGTTTGACCAGACGGCAACTGCTTTTGTATCGGCTGTCGAGAAGAAAGATGACTTTGCAAAGGGGCATTCTGCGCGGGTTGCGGGGTATGCAAGGCGAATAGCAAAGATTGTCGGTAAGGATGAGGATTACTGCGATAGAGTTTACTATGCTGCGCTTTTACACGATGTCGGTCTTATAGGAATACCGGACAGTGTAATTAAGAATGAGGCGAATCCTGATAAGTGGGATTATGAGGCGATAAGGAGAAAGCCTAAGATAGGAAAGGAGATTCTTTCAAGTATCACGGAATATCCGTATCTTAGCCAGGGAGCATATTATAGCCATGAGAGGTATAACGGAACCGGTTACCCTGACGGGCTTAAGGGTGAAGAGATTCCGGAGATCGCAAGAATTGTGGCGGTTGCGGATGCTTATGATACTATGACGACCAAGAAAAGATATCGTGATGCAAGACCGTATTTCGTCGCAAGGGAAAGTATTGTAAAGGGTTCCGGTGAAGAGTTCGATCCTTTATTTGCCAATGCGATGATTAAGATCATAGATGACGATAATATGGATATCGATGAGAAAGATATGGCTGCAATAGAAAGCGAGTTCTCATGTAAGGAATACAGAGAACATGTCAGCAGAGCGGTTATTATAGATAATTATCTTACGGTGATTGAATTTGAATGCGAGAGCAACGCGGAATCCGGGGAAGAATACAGTATGCCGTCGGTATTGTTGTTTGATTCGTTTGATAGAAGAATACATGACAACGAGAAGGCGATTGAAGCATATAAGTATGCGGAATACGGCGAAATATGGTTTGACGGGCATTATGTCGCTACAGCGGCAAGAAATATAGAAGTAACCGAGCGTGACATTCATGCCGGCCGAAGCGGATATAAGATTATAGCGGCAAGATATGATGATCATATAAGGCTTGAGATGAATACCGAAGATAAGCAGTTTGAAGCGATAGTCGCATTGGCTGATAAGACTAAGGCGGCATATATTGCTCTTACCGGCGAGAATTGCAATATACATAATATCAGCGTCCATAAGACTGAAGAGAAGATCAATGAAAACAGCATAAGGCGTATTGCCAATGCAATAAGCTATATCGACCGTATTGAATCGGATATAAGGAATATACAGATTGACAGGGACAGATCTGCGGCAACGGAAGGAATCGAGATTAAGGATATTCTGGAGATAGCATTCCATTCCATGAGCCTTCCTACGGCGTCCTTGGTATGGCATTGTCCTTTTGCGATTGTATTCGCGGCTGATGATGCGCGTATAGGAGGCAAGAATTACAGGGAATATGCATTGATCAAGCTTAACGGAGAAATCGGTGAGACAAAAGGTAATGCCGAGAATAAGTTCATAATGGAGAAGACGGAGGATTTCGTAAGCTGGGATTCGTGGAAAGCTGCGAATAAGAGGGGAATCGAGTATAAGATATCATTGGAAAAGCATGGCAACAAGATTCTGTTTGAAGCGGAAAATTCCGGAATCAGGGTTGAGGACACTATCGTCATAAAAGATAATGTAAACAAGGTATATGTTGCACTTACCGGGGACCAATGTGCACTTACCGATATAAGAATTAAGTATATATAGGGGGGTAATATATGTCGTATTGTTATTAGACTTGTAAGATGTTATAATATTGTCAAACTGAATGGAGTGATGGGATAATGAGCTATAATATGCCGAAGATTTCAGGTATAGACTGGGAAAAAGCGCATAAGTATCTGGAGACGGAGGAAGCGCTTAGAGGAGTTCTCGAGGAGATGGTAAGGACATGCAATAAGCAGATATCCGTCCTTAGTGAACTTAGGTGTAAGGTCTTGGAAGATGCGACAGAGGATAATCTTGCCGCATACAGAATCCAGGCGCATGCAATGAAAGCAACGATAAGATCCATAGGTTCGGATCTGTTTGATATGGCATTTGCTCTCGAAACGGCGGGAAGAGAAGGCGATATCAATAAGATTAAGGAAAGTACGGACGAATTTATCGTGGCTTATAGGGAATTTGCCGATAAGCTTAAGACAATTGTCGGTGACTGCGATGCCGTAAGAGCTTTTGACAAAGAAGAATTTGTAAGGGAGCTTGATGTAATCAGGGATTCCATGAATGCTTTTAAAGTCAGCGAATTACAGGAGGCTTTTAAGGATATCGCATCTATGGATGTTCCGAATGAGTATAAAGCGCTTATGGAGAAGCTTGAGCATGCAGTTCGTGATCTTGCATCTGAAGATGTAATAAAGTGTTGCGATGAAATGCAAAGTATACTGTAAGGTGAAGACGTAAAGGTAGGGATTATGCGATTTGTAGCGGTAGATGAGCTTAGACCGGGAATGATAATCGGCCGTAAGATCATCAATAGGCAGAAGAGTGCAATGATTGAGAAGGGAATTGAACTCAATCAGAAGAAGATAGACCATCTTCTTAAAAACGGATATCTTGGTGCGTATATAATCGATGATTTTTCGGACCAGGTTGAAATCCAGGAAACGGTTAAAGAGAAAACTATTGAGAGTGGAATTGAAGCAGTATCGGACGCGAATATAGGCAGTATTGTCGAAGTTGCGTCCGAACTTGTCAAAGACATATCCAAATTGAAGAAAATAAGCGTAGATATGTTGGATCTGCGTTCTTTTGATGATTATACATATCATCATAGTGTTAACGTAGCTATATATGCGGTTTCCGTGGCAACAAGACTTCGACTCTCCGAGGAGAAGATTCAGGAAATTGCTGTAGCTGCGCTTTGTCATGATCTTGGCAAGTCCAAGATAGATTCCCATATTATTAATAAAAAGGGTCCGCTTACGGATGAGGAATTTGAGTTAATCAAGAAGCATCCGAGGTACGGTTATGACATTTTATACGATAGTTTCACCGTATCGTCGCCGGTACGTCAGGCGGTAATGTGCCATCACGAAAATGAGAACGGCTCGGGCTATCCTAATGGAATGGCGGGAGACGAGATTCCTTTGTATGCGAAGATAATTCATGCTGTGGATGTATATGATGCGTTGACCAGCAGAAGACCTTATAAGGGACCATATTCCCCGGCAGATGCTCTTGAATATATGGAATGCGGTGCCAATATATTATTCGATGCGAAGGTTGTCGAAGCTATGAAAAGCGTAATTCCTGCTTATCCGCCGGGAATGGATGTAACGCTTTCAAATGGCGAGAAGGCTGTAGTTACTGCTCATACGTCGAATGCAATAAGACCTAAGGTTAAGATATATAACAGTGGTCAGGAGATAGATCTTTCCATGAATCCGAAGTATTCCGATGTATTTATAATTGATTCGGGATTCTATAAGGAATCGGAAGATGTGTATGAAGGCGGCGTCGAGAAGCTAAATGAGGACCGGGGTAAGGAAAGAGCCCGTAAGAAGGTAATTCTTATAGTTGACGATAATAAGACTTCTATAGTTCAGACCAAGGCTGCCCTCGGTAACAAGTATGATATAGTAGGACTTGACAGCGGACTTGCCTGTCTTAATTATGTTAAGGTCAAAGGCGAACCGGATCTTATAATAATGGATATAGATATGCCGGTATTTAACGGAATGGAGACAATTGAGAAGTTAAGAGAGCGCAATTACAACAAAATTAATGTTATATTTCTTACTGCACTTGCCAATAAAGAGATGGTTATGCGATGCAGGTGCGTGAGTGCAAAAGATTACATATTGAAACCGGTAAGTCCGGTATATCTTAAGGAACGCGTTGAGATAGCGCTTGATAAGAAGAAGGACAGAGAATAGAGCGTTATGATGACAATAATTACTACCCTGCTTATTGTGTGGGGAACGGTATCAGCAGTATACGGAGTGCACTTTTTTTACAGAGAGAAGAACGCAGGGTATTTCAGAAGTACCATGCTGCTTCTTGGTATGTCTGCTGCTATGTGGCAGATAGGTTACGGGGTATTCGGTATATGTGATAATATCGAGGTTTGCGCAATTATACGAAGATTTGCTTTAATAGGTGTGGGATTGTATCCGTTAACCGAGACGGTGCTTGCACTTCATATGACTAAGGTAAGTAAGAAAGCGCAATATGCGGTAAGAACTTTTCTTATGGTGTATGCATTGGCAGACTGGATATTATTCTCGAATCCTGAGGTCGATATAATAGAGAGAGTAGATGGATTTACGAGGTTTGCCGCTGTAGATTCTCCGGCCAGAACTTTTCACAGCTTATTTGTATTTACTGTTTTTCTCACAGCGTTTATAAGCTGGTGCATCTGGTTCAAGGGCGTTAAGTTCAAGCGTGAAAAGAGGCTTATGTATCGAATCCTGATTGCAAATATGGCGATCATGTTATGCGCGATACCGGATACCTTTCTTGTAAGTCGTATGAAATACGGATTTCCGATGTCGGGAATCGGTGCCGGATTATCTATACTTATCTGGTTCTTGGCAGCGGATAAGTATAATACCTTCTCTATATCATCAAAGACACTGGGCGATTATGTCCAGAGAGTTGCCAATGAAGGCATTGTAATATTTGATGTGGATGGCAGGGTTGCGGAACTTAACAAGTATGCGCAAGAAACCCTTGGAATTAAGGAGGGTCAAAGAATATCCGACTTTGTCGGTACAGATGGGAATGATGAGAGACTTCTTAGGGAGCTTCGCGATAAGATATCGATACGTTATAAGAGCTATCGCGAGAGTACTGATAAAAGCTATGCGGCGGATATTACTGCTGCGCTGGATGATGATAATGAGCCTTTCGGATATATTATGACGCTTACTGATATAAGCAAAGAAGAAAAGCTCATAAGAGAGGCCAGGAGCGCGAATGAGGCAAAGAGTAACTTCCTTGCGAACATGTCCCATGAGATTCGTACACCTATGAATGCCATAACGGGTATTGCCAATATCATAGTAAGGGATTCGGCAGATAAGGTTGCAAAGGATAATGCGTCGATGATTGTTAAATCATCTAAGACATTGCTTGCAATCATTAATGATATTCTTGATTTCTCCAAGATTGAATCCGGTAAAATGACTCTCGTTAATGAGTTGTATAAGCTGGCGCCGCTTATTAGCGATGTATGTACAATGATGCGTGTAAGACTGGCTGATAAAGATGTTGCGATTGATGTGCGTGTGAATCCGTCATTGCCGTCGGAACTTATCGGCGATGAGATAAGAATTAAACAGGTACTCATTAATCTCCTCAATAATGCCATTAAGTACACGCATGAGGGATATATCATCCTTTCGATTGATTATGTCAGACTAAGTAATAATAGATGTCGTCTTGAGATGAGTGTTACCGATACGGGAATCGGAATTCGTCCTGAAGATATCAACCGGTTGTTTGACAGCTTTACTCAGATCAATACCAAAAGGAACAGAACCGAGGAAGGAACCGGCCTCGGCCTTGCAATATCGAAGCATCTTTGTAATATGATGGGCGGAGACATTGCGGTTGAGAGCGTATATGGCCAGGGTTCGACATTTTCATTTGAGATAGTTAATGAGGTCGTATCATGGAAGCCGATAGGAGTAATAGAAAGCAATTCGGATGATGTTAAGTCGGATTCGTTTGAGCCGGAATTTATCGCGGAAGGGACCAAAATCCTTGTCGTGGATGACAATACGGTCAACCTTCGGGTTATGGAAGGCATGCTCAAGCCATATGGAATTATCCCTATGGGTGTGGAAAGCGGAATTGCGGCGATACGATGCGTTGAAAAGTTTGATTTTGATATTATCTTCATGGATCATATGATGCCGGAGATGGACGGCGAAGAAGCGATGCATAAGATAAGGAAGATTAAAAACGGCGAGAACACTGCGATTATAGCACTTACTGCAAATGCCATAACGGGTGCAAGGCAGCAGTATATGGATATGGGATTTGACGGTTTCATCGGCAAGCCTATAAGTCCGTGTGAGATAGATGATATTCTAAGGGAATATCTTCCGGAAGAGCTTGTGAAAATGAAAGCATAATTTAATATTCCGATAGACACAAAAAAGGCGAAATGCTACAATTATATTGTGGTGTTTTGCCTTTTTTTATGCAAACATGACAATACTATTAAGAATGATTGGGGTGTAAGTATGCCGTATTGGGTTGTTGTTGTTGATGATGACGTAGTTAATCTTAAAATGGCGGGGCAGATTCTTTCGAAGAGCAATATGAGAGTATCTGCGGTTAAGTCCGGAGAGGCTTTGCTTGAGTTCATGGCTGATAATAATCCGGATCTTATTCTTCTTGATATAATGATGCCGGGAATGGATGGCTTTGAGACATTAAAGAAGTTAAGAGTTCTGGAGAACGCCAAGAGAGAAACCAATTCGCAGGTGAATGAAGCCCCGGTTATTTTCCTTACGGCTAATGAGAATGAGGAATCCGAGACAATGGGACTTAAGCTTGGAGCGATGGACTTTATCAAGAAGCCTTTTGTTCCGGAGGTGCTTGTCTTAAGAGTAAGGCATACGATAGAGCTCGTTAATCTTCAAAGAGACCTTGAGACCGAGGTTGAGAAGAAGACAAGAGAGAATGAGAGATTATCCCTTCACGTGGTCGAGACCCTTGCGGATGCTATTGATGCGAAGGATACATATACCAATGGTCATTCGGGACGTGTTGCGGACTATTCGAGAGAGATTGCGAAGCGATTCGGATATACTGTTAAGCAGCAGAATGACATCTATATGATGGGATTGTTACATGATGTTGGCAAGATAGGTGTTCCCGATGCGGTAATCAATAAGCCCGATAAGCTTGATGAAGAAGAGTATGCAATGATTAAGAATCATCCTGTTATGGGTGCGAGAATTCTAAAGAATATTAAAGAGATGCCGGGGCTTGTTACAGGTGCAAGATGGCATCATGAACGTTATGACGGAAAGGGATATCCTGACGGCCTTTCCGGTGAGGAGATACCTGAGGAGGCACGTATTATTGCTGTTGCGGATGCCTATGATGCAATGACGAGTCATAGAAGCTACAGACGAGCTCTTTCCCAGGAAATAGTAAGAGGAGAGATTCTTAAGGGTAAAGGAACTCAGTTTGATCCGAGATTCGCGGATATCATGATAGATATGATTGATGCGGATACGGAGTATAGAATGCAAGAAGACGGTAGTGATAAAGATTATTAAAACAGGTGACCAATATGCAGAAGAATAATATTACAAGAAAGTTGTTCGAATCTACTCATCTTATGGTGCTTTTAAGCTATACGCTTTTTTCCGTGATACTAATAGGTGAGACGATTATCATGAAGTGGGAGCTTTGGGCTATTCCGTTAATCCTAGCAAGTAATGCATTATCCTGGATAATGCATATCGGCGGATCTTTCCCGACCAGGATAAGAATCTGGATATATGCAATACTCATGATGGGCACGTTTTTCTTCTACGGAATACATGAGACGAGTGCCTATGATATCGCGCCGGTTATGTGCGCGGTGATTATCCTTTTTACAAGAATTGATGACGAGAGACTCCTTAGCATGTGCCTTTGCACATATTACATTACATTCGGTTACGATCTGATCGTCATGGTTAATGAGGGAACCGTATGGACATCGCTTCTCGTAACAAGGACTTTACTTCATATATTCCTTGTGGGCGTTGTATGGTGGGTTGCCAAGACACTTGTGAAGAAGTGGTATTCGACACTTCATCAGACTGACAAAGAGATCAGTGAATTACGTGAAGCAACGAAGCGTATGGACGATTTCATGGTCAACATATCACACGAGATCCGTACACCTATGAATGCCGTAGTCGGACTTTCGTCCGTAATGGTTAAGGAAGTAAAGAATAAAAGACAGCGTGATAATCTGGAGAAGATACTTGACGCAGGCCACAGAGTATCCACGCAGATAAGCGATATTCTGGATCATACCGAGCTTGATATGGGGCGTCTTGCCGTAACAGATGAAGTATATATGATGTCTTCCGTTATTAACGATATTATTACCAAGGTTGCGCCTATTAATAATGACAGACTTGAGCTTATGTTCTATGTGTGCCCGTCCGTACCTGCATCTATGTACGGTGATGTCGATAAGATCAAGAAGATAATCTGGCATCTTGTAAGCAATGCGCTTAAGTTCACCGCTGATGGCGGTGTGTATGTCAATATACATGCACCGAGGAGAGAATACGGAGTTAACCTGCAGATTGAGGTTACGGATACCGGAGTCGGTATGGATGCAGATGAGATAGAGAAGGTATTCGACAGATTCTATCAGTCGGATTCGGGAAGAACCCGTGCGGCCGGTGGACTTGGACTTGGATTATCGATAGTACAGGGATTTGTCAGGGCAATGGGCGGATTCCTTACGATAGAGAGTGAACTTTCTGTCGGGACAAGAGTATTTGTAAGTATTCCACAGCAGGTAGAGGACTCTACGCCAAGTGTAGTGATAAGCAATCCGGATAAGGTTTGCGTTGCGGGATTCATAAGATTTGTAACGATACCGCATCCTGTTGTACGCGAGTATTATAATGCGATGGTAACCAATCTTTCAGAAGAGCTTAAAGCTCCGTTCAGATGGGTAGACAGCCTTGAAGAGTTAAAGAAGCTTCGCACGGTATACAGACTTACGCATTTGATAGTCGGAGAATCCGAATATGTAGAGTATCGTGAATATCTCGATTCGATTAAGGATGAAGTTGAGATACTTGTCTTTGCGAAGAGCACTTTTGAGCTTGATGCGGATTGCGGTTTCAAGCTTCTTAAGAAGCCTCTTTCAACGTTCTCGATTCTTAATTTTGGTGAAGGAAGAGAATTGAATAAGGATGAGAATCATATTATGTGTAATGGCGTAAGAGCCCTTGTAGTCGATGATGAGCCGATGAATATCTTTGTTGCCAAGGACATTCTCGAAGAGTACGGAATGATTGTGGCATCGGCCGAATCCGGTATGGAAGCTATTACAATGTACGAAAAAGAGGATTATGATATTATCTTCATGGATCATATGATGCCTAAGATGGATGGTATAGAGGCCATGAAGCGTATCAAGGTAATCAAGAAAGAGCTTAATCGTGAGACGGTGATAGTGGCGTTAACTGCAAATGCGGTAAGTGCTGCCAAGGATATGTTCATTACGGAGGGATTCGACGGATTCATTCCTAAGCCAATCGAGATTCCTGATTTTGAGCGTGTGATTAAGCATGTTCTTCCGGCGTCTCTTGTTCAAAAGAACGTTAATGGTGAGAGACGACCTGTTAGGGAAGAAGATATAATTATAGAGGAAAAGGGCAGATACGAAGACCTTATATCTATCGGTGTGGATACTGCCGTGGGACTTAAATACTGCAGAAATGACGAGCAGTTCTATGAATCCCTTCTGTCTGAATATGCAAAGAGTCATGATACCAAGAAATCTGCGATGGAAGATGCATATAAAGAAGAGAAGTGGGAAGAATATGCGATTCATGCCCATGCAATCAAGAGCACATCGAAGATGATAGGTGCAGCAGCACTTTCCGAACTTGCAAGGACACTTGAAGAAGCGGGTAAGGCAGGACGCGGACAGGTAATAGTCGATTCCCACGAGCGCTTTATGGCAGACTATGATGAGCTTACGGATGTCATTAAGGCAATTACGGGAATGAATGAGGAAGAAGAAGCTGATGTTATTGAATTTGCGCCGGAAAGCGATGAGGTAATGGAATTCGCTCCGACAAATGATGATGTCTTGGAATTTGCACCGGAGGGAAATGATGATGTTTAAAAAGATTAAAGATTATATTTCTGATGACCGCCTTGAGCTTAGATATCGTATGTTTGCTGTTGTGTCAAGTATTGCGCTTATATGCTATTATCTAATTATTCTTTCCAGAGTGATAACGGGTAGTTATAAGGCTGCAGGGATTGAAGCTATAGGCGCGCTTGTATTTACAGGGCTTGTATTCTGGGGAATCAAGATGAATAAGCAGGAATGGGCAGCCAGAATAATCTGCCTTATCATAGTATTCTTTGTTATGCCGTTTTCTTACTTCTCGGTAGGCGGTATCTTAAACGGAATGACCATAGGATACGTAATAGCGACAATGTATATAACCATAAGCCTCGAAGGATTATGGAAGTGGGTGCTTGTATGTCTTCAGGCGATTATAACCGCGATATGCTTTTATACGGATTATTTGCAAAGAGTAGATAACGGAGAGTCGGTCTTATTAAGAGAGTTTATAGTTGCGTTTATCTCCGTATTCCTCATATCGCTTGTTGTAGCGCTCATCGTTGAATTCCAGAACAGGATGAATGCGATAGAGAAAAGGCGCTCAAATAACAGGGCAGATGAAATTGAGGCATTGAACAGATCTCAGAATCAATTCTTCTCAAGTATGAGCCACGAGATCCGTACACCGATTAACACTATTATCGGTCTTAACGAGATGACGCTTCGTGAGGAAATATCCGATGAAGTTGCGGAGAATTCCAAGAATATCCAGTCTGCAAGTAAGATGCTTCTTCATATCATCAATGATATTCTTGATATGTCGAAGCTTCGCTCGGGTAAGATGGAACTTACACCGACTGCATATGCGACGGGCGATATGCTTTCCGAGATTGTAGGTATGATCTGGATTCGTGCCAAGGAGAAGAAGCTTGATTTTCACATCAATGTAGATCCGATGCTTCCGATGGTACTTTACGGTGACGAGGTCCGTATCAAGCAGATTATTATCAATCTCCTTACCAATGCCATTAAGTACACGCAGAAGGGCTCGGTTACTTTATCCGTTCAGTATGATAAGAAAAGTGATAAAAGCGCTGAAGTTACATATACAGTAGAAGATACAGGTATGGGTATTAAGAAAGAGAGCATTCCGTATCTGTTCTCGGCATTTAAGCGTGTGGATGAAGAGACCAACAGATATATCGAGGGAACCGGACTTGGTCTATCCATCGTTAAAGAATTTGTTGATATGATGCGGGGTAAGATAAGCGTCAATTCCGTATATACGCAGGGTTCTACGTTCGTTGTTACGATTCCGCAGGGAATCGAGGATGAAAGAGCCGTGGGAGAGCTTAATCTTGAGGGAAGACACAGCAGTGGTGTGAGAAAGCATTACAGAGTGTCCTTTGAAGCACCTGATGCAAGAATTCTCGTCGTAGATGATTCGAGAGAGAATCTTCTTGTTGTAAGCAAGCTTCTTCGGGAAACCAAAGTACAGCTTGATACCGTGGACAGCGGTAGAGAAGCTCTTCAGCGTACGCTTGAAACTGCATATGATTTGATCCTTATGGACCATCAAATGCCGGAAATGGATGGTATCGAGTGTATGCATAAGATACATGAGCAGATAGGCGGACTTTCAAAGGAGGCCAAGATCGTTGTGCTTACGGCTAATGCGGGAAGCGATCGCCGTGAGATATATGCAAAGGAAGGTTTTGATGGTTACATTGTTAAGCCTATAAGCGGTGAGCTTCTTGAAGCGGAAGTATCCAAGAAATTACCGCAGAATAAAGTAAGATTTATGTCGGAAATGGCTGCAAGCGTCGAAGAAGGCCGGGAAATAAAGGCGAATATCAGAAGGAAGCGCATCCCGATTATGATAACTTCCGAGAGTGTATGCGACCTTCCTGCCAATATGGTTATGGGAGTTGATTGCGAGCTGATTCCGTATCATGTAAGGACCGCCACCGGTGATTTCCTTGATGGAATTGAGGCCGAGGCGCGCGGACTTTTGTCGTATATGTCTGACGGAAGAACGGATGCAAAGTCCCTGGAGCCTTCCGTTAATGAATATGAGAAGTTCTTTGCGGAATGTCTTATGCGTTCTAACAGAGTTATTCATATTGCGATGTCCGGTAAGGTTGGATTGGGATGGGAGAATGCGTTGGAGGCTTCAAAGAGCTTTGACAATGTAGTCGTTATTGATAGCCATCACCTTTCAAGCGGTATGGGAATACTTGTCCTTGAAGCAATATCAATGGCCGAAAGCGGACTTAGCGTGGACCAGATAGTAGAGAAAATCACCGAGATGCGGGATAAGATCAAAACAAGCTTTATTGTTTCGTCTACGGAGTATCTTGCAAAAGCAGGAAGACTTAGTCCTACTGTTAACAGCATTGCAAAGGCGCTGTTATTCAGGCCGGTGCTCACACTTAGAAAGGGTAAGATGGGCGTGGGCAAGGTCTTTTTCGGTGATGAGGAGGCAGCAGTTAAGCGCTATATCCACAGTGCATTAAGTGTAATCTCTCCGATAGATACAAAAAGAGTATTCATTACTCATGCAGGTTATAGTAATGAAGAACTGAAAATGGTTGAGCACGAAATCAGATTAAGAGTTAATTTTGATCAGGTTATATTCCAAAAAGCGTCGTCCGCAATAACGGCCAACTGTGGCCCGGGAACGATGGGTGTGTTATTTAAGACGAAGTAGCAGGCTTATTTATTTACGAAAGGATATCGGGCAATATGCATATACCCAAATCTGAAAGTAATGAAATCAATATACTGACATTCGAGCAGGCGCTTGAGAATCGTGCCGAAAGTGCGGAATACGACAGGAACAGATGGATGTATGTGCCGGATTTTTATTCCGAATATCGATATATCCTGGGAACCAGAGGAAAGAAGCCATTAATTACGATAGGAATCAATCCATCTACGGCAGAACCCGATAACCTTGATAATACTCTTAAGTCAGTCGAGAGAATCGCCTTTGGCAATGGCTTTGATTCATTCATAATGTTCAATGTCTATGCCGAGCGTGCGACGAAACCCGATGATATGGATAAGCTCTTCAATGAAAAGCTCCATAGCGAGAATATGAAGGCGTTTGAATATGTTCTTCAAAATGCCGGTGATTCTCCCGCCATATGGGCTGCGTGGGGTGCCATTATAGAGAAACGCGATTATCTAAAGAATTGTGTAAAAGATATGGTTGATATCGGTGACAGATATAACGCAAAGTGGTACAAGGCAGGTGCTGTTTCCAAAGCCGGGCACCCGCATCATCCGTTGTATCTTAAGAAAGATTCGAAGCTGGAGCTTTTTGATATGAATAGTTATCTATTAAGATAATAATTGACCCGGAAAATGACGCTTGATATAATAGGATGGGTTAGAAAAGTTAGTAGACTTTATAAGCGAAGGAGATATAAAATGAGAACCATAGGAACTGTTTCGATGGGTGTAAGATGTCCGATAATCCGCGAAGGGGACGATATTGCGAGGATTACTGCTGATGCGGTAATTGAAGCATGGAAGGATGCAGCGATTATTCCGCATAATAAGGATGTTGTTGCGGTTACGGAGTCTGTTGTTGCGAGAGCACAGGGTAATTATGCGACGGTAGATCAGATTGCGAAGGATGTAAGAGAGAAGACCGGTGGCAACACTGTAGGTATAGCATTCCCTATTCTCTCGAGAAATCGTTTTTCAATACTTCTTAAGGCTATGGCAAGAGGATGCAAGAAAATAGTGCTTCTTCTTTCATATCCTTCCGATGAAGTAGGTAATCATCTTGTTGACTGGGACAAGGTCGATGCTGCGGGAGTTAATCCTTATTCGGATCTTCTTACATTGGAGAAGTTCAGAGAGAAGTTCGGTAATACCGTTCATCCTTTTACCGGCGTTGATTATATTGATTTCTACTCGGAGATTATAAAAAGCGAAGGCTGCGAAGTTGAGATGCTCTTCGGCAATAATGTAAGAGTCCTTAAGGATTATACGGATGCGGTCATTACCTGTGATATTCATACAAGAGCGAGAAGCAAGCGTCTTCTTAAGGAAGCGGGCGTGAAGATTGTCCTTGGCATGGATGATATTCTCAATGCACCTGTTGACGGAAGCGGATGTAACGAGAAGTATGGTCTCCTCGGTTCCAATAAGGCTACGGAAGAGAGGGTTAAGCTTTTCCCACGTGACTGCGCGAATGTTGCGGAGAGAATTTCTAAGCTTCTGTCGGATGCTTCCGGCAAGAGAATCGAAGCAATGGTCTATGGTGACGGAGCTTTTAAGGATCCTGTAGGTAAGATTTGGGAGCTGGCAGATCCGGTTGTATCGCCGGGATATACAAGGGGGCTTGAAGGAACACCTAACGAGCTTAAGCTTAAGTACCTGGCTGATAATGATTTTGCAGATCTTAACGGAGATGCATTAAAAAGAGCGATTGAAGATAAGATAAGAGCGAAGACAAGCGAGAGCCTGGTTGGTAACATGGTTTCCGAAGGAACGACACCAAGACAGTTAACCGATCTTATAGGTTCGTTATGTGACCTTACGTCGGGTTCCGGTGATAAAGGAACTCCGATCGTATATATCCAGGGTTACTTCGATAATTATACAAACGAATAATAATGATATACTACTGATGAAATGTATATAATAAAATTAAAGGCGTGGCTTTTGGCCACGCCTTTTGCTTATGTTATTTAGATCTTATGATCGGAACCGAGTACATTTACAATCTTACGAGCTACCATGTCTTTTACGGCCTGGCGAGCCGGCTTTAAGTACTGGCGAGGATCGAAGTGATCCGGATGCTCTGCAAAGTACTTTCTGATATTACCTGTCATTGCAAGACGGATATCTGA
>JAILJL010000066.1 GCA_024694785.1 Lachnospiraceae bacterium | reverse complement strand
TACCAGGTTAAACCTTTTAACAACGACTGGTATGCGACATTTCCCAACGGAGTAAGAAAGGCAACGGAGGTTCCCTGTTCTCTTGACATCCCGCGCGGGGAAATTCTTACAATGGAGAAATACCTTCCCTCAACTATCAAGCCCTATTACTTCTTATGCTTCAAATCACAGCATGAAGATTTTACTTTCTATGTAGATGGGAAAAAGGTATATCAATATTCGACCCTTGACAATCCGCATTTCGGCACAAGCTCGCCGTCGTCATATGTATTTCTGGAAATTATGCCGCATTATATCGGCAAAACATTGAAAGTAGAAGTTACATCAAGCACAAGATATTCCGGCATATTCACCGAAGTATACTACGGGCAGAAGGGCGATTTCTGGCTTGCAGAGATTCACGATCACTGGTTCGAGATTATTTCTTTCTCGGCATTATTGGTATGCGGTCTTCTCTGCCTCTGCTATGCGATTTTTTCTTTCTTTTTCCGTCACAGCCTCCACGCGATTGGATTGCTCGGAATATTGCAATTAATTATCGGCACCTGGATTTTCACCAATTTAAACCTAAGGCAGCTTGTATTCCCGAATATGTCAATGGCCTCGGACATCCCGTTTCTGATGATAATGCTGGTTCCCATTGCGGGTCCGCTTTTCATCTGTACAATACAAAAGAACCGCTATATCAGATACCACTTGACAATAGCATTTCTTTCTCTTATTAACTTCGGTGTCTGCGCGCTTTTACGGCTTACAAGCATACTTCCATATGAAGACAGCATCTTCTCAACAGCTGTTTTCATTATATTATTCATGCTTGCAGCAATCATTACAATACTGGTCGACTTCATAAAGAGGCGACTAAACGGGTACAGAATAACTGCATTCGGTTTCCTGATCGCGCTTATATGCGGACTCGCGCAATTATTCTCTTACTTAAGCAAAGCCGTCAACTTCAACGGAATCTTATTGTGTGTAGGCGTTTTAGCTCTTGTATTTGCTGCTATTTTGGATGCTATTCTGGATTACAGACATAAGATTGCCGAACGCGACCTCGCTCTCGAATCGAGTCATGCCAAGGCCCAGTTCCTTGCAAATATGTCCCATGAGATTAGAACTCCGATTAACGCAGTTCTCGGTATGAATGAAATGATCCTTCGTGAATCACAAGATACTGACATTCTGGAGTATGCTACGGATATTGAACATGCAGGTCAAAGCTTACTTGCTCTTATCAACGATATTCTTGATTATTCCAAGATTGAGAGCAACAAGCTTGATATTATTCCTATAGAATATCAGCCTGCGTCTTTACTTAACGATACTTATAATTTACTAATAGAGCGTGCGAGAAAAAAAGATATCGACCTCAAGATTCAGGCCGATCCTTCAATTCCGTCCACGCTTAAGGGCGATGAAGTGCGTATCCGTCAGATTCTTATGAATCTTCTGACCAACGGTATCAAGTATACCGACAGAGGAAGCGTCACCTTAAAAGCTATGGGCGGTAAGACTCCTGATAACCAGATCATGCTTACCTTCTCAGTAACCGACACCGGTATCGGCATCAAGGACTCCGACAAGGAGACGCTTTTCTCCTCGTTCCAGCGTCTCGACCAGGTCAAGAACCGGAATGTCGAGGGTACGGGCCTGGGTCTTGCGATTACGCACAATCTCGTGAAACTTATGCATGGTACCATATCCTTCACCTCTACCTATGGCGAAGGCTCGACTTTTACCTGCACCATTCCGCAGGAAATTATCAATGATACTCCGATGGGAAATATTATGAGCGGTCTTTCAACCATTGATCTTAAGACACGCCCGAAGAACTCGCTTCGCGCACCATCCGCGAGCGTACTTGTAGTAGATGATGTAGAGATGAATCTTAAAGTATTCAAGGCTCTTCTTAAAGATACCAACATCAGCATTGATACTGCTGTATCCGGCGAAGAATGCTTAAGTCTCATAACTCAATTTAAGTATGACCTGATATTCTTAGACCACATGATGCCTGAGATGGATGGCGTCGAGACATATAGAAGAATGAAGCTCAACGAAGCTTCTCTTAACAAGAATACTCCTGTTATAATGCTCACCGCCAATGCAATATCAGGCGCCAAGGAAGAATATCTTAAGGAAGGCTTCACCGATTATCTGTCAAAGCCGATTAAAATGTCTGCACTGGAAGCGCAGCTTTATCAGTACCTTCCTAATGATCTTATTGAACAATAACTATATTGAGAGCTTTTTTAAAGCCTCTCTGGCTAATTTTATTTCAGAAGCATCTATATCTCCGAATTCGTTATATCTGGCTTTGATATAGATGTTTCTTAATGCTACGGCAGAATCATAATTTGTCAACCTCGTAAGGAGCGACAATATCTCTTCAGAAGTCATCGTCGCTGTTATCATGACTCCCCTTGCCTTCATTACAGACAGGAACCGGCGGTATACGGATCTTATCCTTTCTCGGTTGGTCAATAACCGCCTTATCTTAATTACCTTAACGCCATCTAATCTGCTATTTACAAATTCGTCGCGATTATCCTTCTGCTTATTCGCAGTCAGTATCCTGGTCGCAATAACGGAAGCAACTATAAATGCAATGATTGTAACTGCGAAGTATACTTTATCAAACGGAAATCCTACCCACACTTTAGTAAATACCAGCGGCACAACTTCTACTCCGCTTGATTCTTCCATGAAATACTCGATTATATTACCTCGAGTTAGCGGATTGCCTGAAGATGTCTCTATAATCTCGCCTACCTTATGTCCAAATACTGTCCACCCATCGCTTACAAAACCTACAGGCATTAATACCAGTGCAATTATCACCCTTAAACCCTTTATTACTATACCGGATATCTTCTCGAACCCAAGAAGCACAAGAGCTGCAATAGATACAGTACCTGTCAAAAACGCAAGATTCTTAACTGACGCCGTTGAGACCTTCGCCTTAACTCTAAAATTACGCGCAACCATTACTCCACATACAAAGAATGCGACAAAGTATTTGCAACCCGCTATAGCATCATCAAAATTTCTTCTGATCAGCGTCGATGGATTCTGATTAAAAAGCCAGGTCATCGCAACAAAAATAACAAGGAACAGAAGTCCTCCTATGATAAGGAAGGTAAAAAGTTCGACATAGGTATAATACTCTAATTCCTTATTCTCTTTAATTATAAGAATAACCATATATATCGCAGGTACTGACATAAGTATTATGTTCGAAACCATAAGAGGCGACACAAAGAACGCCGCAATAACAGGAAGCAGTCCCAGAAAGCGAAAGGCTCCTCTGTATCGGTCATACATTACTTTGGAAAATATCGGCCCAAGCGCCATTATAAGCGCTGCAGGAATCAAATTAATTGAATTAGGAACTGTCTCCGCATTTGCCCTTACCAACATACTGTAGAAAAGCATTACCGTTACTTCTTTTAAGTACAATGCCAACATACGATATCCCCCTTTCGGAAGCCAGGCCTATATCTGTTTTAATGCCTCTTTCGCAGCTTTTACCTGTTCCGAATTAATATCTGCATAATCATTATATCTTGCAAGTATATATACATTCCTTAAAGCAACAGCACCCTGTTCGTCGCAAATTCCTTTTATTGCATTAAGCACTTCTTCCGATGTCATCTTATCGGTTATCTTAATTCCGCGTTTTCTGGTCACTCCGAGGAATTCTCTATACACCCCGCGAATCTTCTCCCTATTGCTCCACTCCTTATAATTGACTTTCTGCTTCTCATGCTTAACAGAAGAAACTTTTTCAGCACGAACGAGCTGTATGGAATTTACCCTTATCTTTCTGATTCTCGAAAATAAGAACTTTATACGCTCCTTATTCAGAATCAAAACCAGAATAATAATAATCGCAACCCCCGTAAACAAAAGCACAAATTCCGGTCTTACAAACTTTAAATAGAATAAATCCGTCTTTGGAAGCGGCTTATTCGTAAACTGTTTCATTCCATCATTCGGGTATAAATGCGGTAATAGCGGATCATACTTCACTTCCGAAACTACCGGCTTCACCAGCGGCACTCTATGATTTCTCGCAAATTCGGCGCTTTTCCGCCATATATATTCATTGTTTGCTATCGTATTCTCCCTGAATATACTATAGGTCTTCGCATTATTTGCTTCTCTGATCTTTACAAAATAAGCCTTAATGGCATTCGCCGGAGGTAAAAGCACTTTTTTCCAATTCTTGCTAATAACCAACCCCAGCAATAATCCCGGGACGATAACCATTACGTATTCCAAAGTCTGCAGAATATTGTACCCTCTGCTGCGATCACTTCCCAAACGCCCCAGTCGCACGCATAATCCCATTAATACTATAAATAACAAAGCATATATTCCCATTGACCTTGCATCAATGAAATTGGCTCCATGGGTTACCGGCGAATTAACATCGGTAAGGGATTTGGCTGCAAGATAATTACCCAGTACGGCTACAAAGAATCCTATCGCAATTACGGTAATTAGATATCTATATTCCACTGTAAGTTCTTCTGCATCCGGTAACCTCGGATACGAAATAATCACGTACATCGAATATATGAATGCCGGAATGGTCGCAAATGCACTTGGAAGGCCCGAAAATGACGATATCAATCCCAGAATCGGAAATATAAGACCCAGGTAACGCAATTCACGCCTATTATGTTCTACAAACCAGAAATTCACGCCTTGACCCAATGCCATCAATATCATTGCTATATAAGGAGCAGAAGTCAGATGTATTAATTCAGGTACTACTACCACGAATGAAAAATACAAGGAAATCTCTGCGAGTAGCTTAAAAAATGCTATACTATACATCGTTTTCCTCCTTTCCGACAAGTACGCCCAGTGCAGCACCGGTCTGCTTTGACAGATTCTTTAATATGACAGTTGCCTTATCATCCGTCGGAACTGTAACAAGAAGATAATGCTCGTTAACACCTCTGTTCTTAAGCGCTGTTCTTACAAGTGTATCAAAAGAATACCAGCATCCGTTCAATGCCCCTGCAAGTCCGTACATCATTGTCTTATAATGCTCTTGCCCACACCTGCGGGAACATAAGATATGCTGCCCTCAGGACCAAATATCATTCCATTGGTTCTGAAACCATAAGGAATCTTCCTCTCTTCAAGCATCTCGATTGCCATTCTGACAAGTTCAAAGCATCGTTCAACATCCGCCTCGCTACCGCCTTCAATATTAAGGAGGATCATTGCCCTAGGTTCCGATGTATAATCGTATTTATTAACCATAAGCTTGCCCTGGACAGCTGTTCTCTTCCACGATATATCTCTTAACGGTTCACGTCCGGTATACTCATTAAATCCCACTGTCAATATCGGGTCTTCCAATATGAATCGCCTTACGGAAATATCACCGATAAAGCCACCGACCACTTCGCGCATGTCCTTATCTGCCACTTTAGAAGGAAGAATTGCCACATGCTTCGGCACGTAACCATCAACCTGTAAATTCTTAAGTCCGAAGAAGTCACCTGTATATATCGAATATTCACCATATCGATATACTCCACGTTTATTAACTCTAAACTTCTCTTCTCTCGTTATTTTCTTTAATGACCCAAGTGCATAATTGCTACGTACGAAACGTTTGTCTCCTACCTTCGCAAAATGCTCACCAACATAATAATCGCTGCCCATAAGTTCTGCTTTGTCAGGAAGATTCTCGGTTACAGTAGCAAATGAAACCGGAAGCCTCGATATATTTGCGAGTGAGGAAGTAAGGGTTATCTCTTCGCTCTTCTCAGCCATTATCGCCTCAGGTTCAGTCATAAAACGAAGTTGACACATCTTCTTACTCGCCCAATTAATTTCCAGATATATTATCATTATAATGATAACTGCCAAAAACACCCAGGTCATCATCTTCCTCCGATGTACATTTAGTTTTGCTTATGCATACTATTACATTAACTTATGGTTCGACTTTTGTAAATAAACATCGTATTAATATTTTTCCATAAAACATTAACATAATATGTATAAACAGAATTCAATAAAAAAAAGCGACTGATATCAGCCGCCAAAATAACAAATAAAAAATGCCCAGAACCGGAATCGAACCAGTGACACGGGGATTTTCAGTCCCCTGCTCTACCTACTGAGCTATCTGGGCATTCAAGTTGCGGGAATAGGATTTGAACCTATGACCTTCGGGTTATGAGCCCGACGAGCTTCCAGACTGCTCCACCCCGCGATATTAATTTTTTGCAAAACAAAATGGATGGGGGTGGATTCGAACCACCGAAGCAAGTTGCAGCAGA
>JAILJL010000034.1 GCA_024694785.1 Lachnospiraceae bacterium | reverse complement strand
CAAATACCGCACTTGATGATTATAAAATAAAACAGCTTTATTTCTTTGCATTTCTATGTTCATATTTATCGAAGAATATGTTTGCGGTATACAGAATAAATGTGACAATAGATGAAAAAGACGATATGTACGTATTCCGTGCAAGCAACGATCTTAAAGTGTCAAAGATTGGCGGAGAGTATGTATATAATGAAAATAACAAGTATGTAAGAGAAATGTATCATAAAATAACCGATGTGCTTCTGAAGTCCGTATTCTTAAGGACGATGAAGGGTTATGAGGAGAATCCTTATTTCATGCTTGTGATGATAGGAAAGGACAGTTAGGTGTACTTGTAATGATAATGTCGTGTTCTCATATAGCTAAATCATATGGGGTCGAAACAGTCCTGGAGGATGTGACTTTTAATCTCGAAGACAATGAAAAGGCAGCAATTGTCGGAATTAATGGTGCGGGCAAGTCTACCGTACTTAAGATAATAGTTAATGAACTTACACGTGATGAAGGTGAAATCTCATTTAAAAAGGGTATCAGTATTGGATATCTCTCGCAGATTAACGATTTTGAATCGGACAGAACCATCATCGATGAGGTAATGGAGTCGAAGCGTAAGCTTATAGATATGGAAAAAGAACTTAAGGCGATGGAAGACGAGATGTCTTGTGTGACTGCAACGGATATGGACGGTCATATGAACAGATATCATGCCTTAAGCGAACAGTTTGCGAATGAAGGCGGTTATTCATACAAAGGTGAAGTTACAAGCGTCATTCGTGGTCTCGGATTTGATGACAGTGAATTTGACAAGAAGCTAAGTACTTTGTCCGGAGGGCAGAAGACCAGAGTCTGCCTTGCGAAATTATTGCTGGATAAGCCGGATCTTTTGCTTCTGGACGAGCCTACGAACCATCTTGATATTGAGGCGATAGAATGGCTTGAAAATTTCCTCAAATCCTATGAGAAAGCTGTTTTAATAGTTTCTCATGACCGCTATTTCCTTGATAAGACAGTCAGCAAGGTTATTGAGATCGAGTTTAAGAAAAGTAAAGTATACAGAGGCACTTTTACGGAATTCTCCAAAAAGAAAGAAGAAGAAAGAGCCATATACCTTAAGCATTATTTCGAACAGCAGCAGATGATCAAGCGTGAAGAAGAGATAATAAGGAATTATCGCAGTCACGCAACGGAGTCCGAGATAATTAAGGCCAAGAGCAGAGAAAAGCGCCTTGCCCATGTGGAGCGTATGGAAAAGCCGATGGAAGTCAGAGCCGATATGCGTTTTTCCATCGAACCTTCGATAGAAAGCGGCAAAGAAGTTCTTGCTGTAACGGATTTCAAGAAAGAGTTTCCGAATAATTTATTATTCGAAGGCGTTAATATCGATATAAAAAAAGGCGAAAGAGTAGCGCTTATAGGCGGAAACGGTACCGGAAAGACAACACTTCTCAAGATTCTGACGGGAATGTATACGCCGGATTGTGGTACAATGAAGCTTGGAACCAACGTTACGGTTGGTTATTATGATCAGGAGCAGCAGCTTTTTGACGAAGATAAAACTATCTTTGATGAGATAGGCGATGATTATCCGGATCTTACCAATACTAAGATAAGAAATATACTTGGTGCATTCCTTTTTACCAATGATGATGTGTTCAAGAAGATGAAATCTTTGTCCGGTGGTGAAAGGGGAAGAGTTGCATTGGCTAAGCTTATGCTTTCGGCAGCGAATTTCCTTATACTTGACGAGCCTACCAACCATCTTGATATTAATTCAAAGGAGATACTTGAGACCGCGCTTAATAACTATACCGGTACAGTGCTTTTTGTATCTCATGACAGATACTTTATCAATAGGGTGGCAACCAGGGTTATAGAGCTTAAAGATCGTAGAATTACCAATTATCTTGGTAATTATGATTATTATATTGAGAAGTCGAGAGAAGCATCGATTACGGCAGATACTTCCGCAGCTATAAAAGTGCCTGTATCAAAGGGCCAGATGGATTATAAGATACAGAAGGAAGAAGCGGCTGCCAGACGTAAGGTTGAAAATGCAATTAAAAAGGTGGAAGAAAGAATAGCAAAGCTTGAAGAATGCGTAAAGGACGCGGACGAACATCTTGCCGATACTGCGATTGCTTCCAATTCAGCCAAATTAAACGAATGGCTCGAAAAGAAAAACGCTTATGAAGCGGAACTTATGCCGCTTTATGACGAATGGGAGGATTTGACAAATAATCTCTAATTGACTTATAATATTACGATGCGAAGAAGGGAGTTATACAATTGAGAAAAGATATTTCACAGGTAGTAATCAAAAGAATGCCAAGATATTATCGCTATTTACGATATCTTATGGACGAGGGCAAAGAACGAGTTTCTTCGGCAGAATTAAGTGAGTTAATGAGTGTTACCGCTTCTCAGATAAGACAGGATCTTAATAATTTCGGTGGATTCGGTCAGCAGGGATACGGATATAATGTAAAGAAGCTTCATGAAGAGATTGGTAAGATACTGGGACTTGATAAGACACATAATCTTATTATCATCGGCGGTGGCAATCTCGGAAAAGCGCTGGCATCGACGGATGCTTTTTCCAAGCATAATTTCTATATAACTGCCGTTTTTGATAATAATGAGAAGCTTAAAGGAACAATGATAAATGATATTCCTATAAGAACTATGGATGAGCTTGACGATTATTATGCCAAGAACCGTGTAGATATGGCGGTACTCACGATTCCTGCGGAACATGCACAGGAAGTTGCCGACAGACTTGTTAAACTCGGAATTAAAGCCATCTGGAATTTTGCGCAGGTTGATCTTGAGGTTCCGGATGATGTTGTCGTTCAGAATGTACATTTGGCAGATAGTGTTATGAGATTGTCTTTGAATATGATACAAAGAGAAAAACAGGTGAACATAGAAAATGGCAAATGAAACTGAGATAAAAGCCAATTCGGAAAAGCTAGAAAACGGGAAGTTTATGGAAGCGCTTTCGGATGTTAAAGTGCCTTTGCTTCCGCTTGACCAAAAATGGCATCATCTTTTTATGGGCATTGAAAAGACCAAAGAGATCAAAGCTGCTGAGGAAAAGGTTGATGAGCTTCTTAAGCTGCAGGGAAAGTTAAACGATGATCTTAAGAATCTTAAGAAGGTCAAGAACAATCTTATGAGCAGTATAGTCGATAATATGGATGATTCGGATTCTTCCGACAAAAAGCAACGTGACAAGAAGATGGAAGAGAACAGGAAGCTTATCGATGAGGCCAATGCCAAGATGGAAGAGATAGAAGACCGGCTTCTGGAACTTCCGAGAGATCTTGATGCAGCCAATAAAGTACTTATGGTATTAAGTATGGATATCTGTTATAAGAAGCTTAGAGATAATGCAAGACAGATAGAAGAAATCGGCAGTTGGATCAAGAAGATGCGTGTCGAATTAAAGAAAAACATTATCATAAAGCAGGCAAATGAGCATAAGAACGAAGAGATCTATGCTTATATGCATGATATATTGGGACCGAGAGCCCTTGACGTATTCGATCTTAAATACGATGAGGACGGACAGGTTCTTGATAACTAGGTAATAGCGTTGTTAAATTTGCAACGATTATATTAATTAAATTATATTAAGGATAAGAGGGGTACTAAAGTATGTCAGGACATTCCAAATTTGCAAACATCAAGCATAAGAAAGAGAAAAATGATGCTGCAAAAGGAAAGATTTTCACCGTTATAGGAAGAGAGATTGCGATTGCAGTTAAAGAGGGCGGACCTGATCCTAACAATAACAGCAAATTGCGTGATGTAATTGCAAAGGCTAAGGCTAACAATATGCCTAACGATACAATCGATCGTGGTATCAAGAAAGCAGCCGGTGATGCCAATTCGGTTAATTATGAAGCTGTAACTTATGAAGGATATGGTCCTAGCGGAACAGCCATAATAGTTGATGCTTTGACGGATAACAAGAACAGAACCGCAGCCAATGTCCGTTCGGCATTTACCAAGGGACATGGTAATATGGGTACGTCAGGTTGCGTTTCGTTTATGTTTGATAAGAAAGGCCAGATCATTGTAGATAAGGAAGAATGCGATATGAACGCCGACGACCTTATGATGACCGCGCTTGATGCGGGTGCCGAAGATTTTTCCGAAGAGGAAGATTGCTTCGAAATTCTTACAGCACCGGATGATTTCTCACAGGTAAGAGAAGCTTTGGAAAATGCCAATGTTCCTATGGCAGAGGCAGATGTTACTATGATTCCGCAGACCTATGTAACACTTACATCTGAAGAGGATATTAAGTGTATCAACAGAATTCTTGATCTTCTTGATGAAGATGAAGATGTGCAGATGGTATATCATAACTGGGACGAATAATTTAAGTGCATAGCCTCACATACTATAGTATGTGAGGCGTTTGAATAAAAGGGGGATATGGAAATGACAGTATTAAAAGCAATATTTATGGGCTTGATACAAGGCCTTACCGAGTTCCTTCCGGTAAGTTCATCGGGTCATCTTGCGATTTTTAAGAATCTGTTTAACGTTAATACGGATACGGGACTACTTTTTGATGTATTGCTTCATGTCGCAACGCTTATCGCAGTATGTATTGTATATTACAAAGATGTAATAGGGATGATAGTCGAGTTTTTCAAGATGCTCGGTGATATAATACATAATCTAATCGAGCTTTTTAACGGTAAAAGAAAGTATAGGAAGATTATCTCCAACATGCATCGTAAGCTTGTTATTATGATTCTTATATCTTCGGTTCCGACCGCAATAATCGGTTTTGCGGCAAAAGATATGGTTGAGGCGTTTGAAACGGCGCTTCTTGTACCGGGAATTTTTCTTATAGTGACTTCAATTCTGCTGTTTATTGCAGACAGACTTGAAGAAGGGAATAAAACCATTAAAGAAGCCACTTATACCGATTCGTTGATTCTTGGTATTGCACAGGGTGTTGCAACAATGCCGGGACTTTCGAGATCCGGAACTACGATTTTTACGTGTCTTCTTTGCAAGTTCGATAGAAACCTTGCGGTTAAATATTCATTCCTTATGTCGCTTCCGGCCATAGGCGGCGCGGCATTGCTTGAACTTTCTGACGTGGAGCCCGCACTTATCAGCGGAAGCGATATCGGATGCTATATTGCAGGTATGATTGTTGCGGGTATTGTAGGATTCATATGTATTAAAGTTATGCTTCTTATCGTAAGAAAGAAGAAGTTTACATATTTTTCGATATACTGCCTTGTCATAGGCGTATTATCGATAGTCGGATATTTTTGTATATAGGGGTAGAGTATGGCAAATAAGGCCTGTGTTAAGTCAACTAAAAACAGTACAGCAAATAAAAGCACCAAGCGTAAGAGTGATGCTTCGAAGCGTACAAATAACAAAAACGCAAAGTCGGTAAAAAAGGTATCGGAATATAATATGACTCCGGTAAAAGAGGCCGTACTTGTGGTATTTATCGCGATCTCACTGTTTATATTCATATGTAATTTTGGCGTGTGCGGAACGGTCGGCGAATTTGTTTCATCGGTTAATTTCGGACTTTTCGGATATTTATGTTATGCGTTTCCGATATATCTTGTATTGCTTGTGCTTTTCTTTATTGCCAACAGAAACAATGTGTGGGCAATAGTCAAGGCGGTTTTGTCGATTATTTTTGTAATTGCGATGTGCTTTTTTATAGCACTTTGCTTTGAAGGCAGTAATCCGCAGCCTTTGGACCAGGTCTGGTTTGACGCCTACAATATGAAGGCGGGGTGCGGAATTATAGGCGGAGCCCTTGTTACGTTCTTTGTACCGAGAATCGGTATTGTAGGATCTTACCTTTTGGCAATAATACTTATAATCATAGCGTTCCTGTTCATATTTGAGAGAACGGTAGCGTCAGTTG
The DNA here is from genome assembly GCA_024694785.1 of Lachnospiraceae bacterium. Classification (GTDB taxonomy): domain Bacteria; phylum Bacillota; class Clostridia; order Lachnospirales; family Lachnospiraceae; genus XBB1006. The sequence continues at coordinate 2,813 of JAILJL010000034.1, read as the reverse complement.
TAGGACTTTTCCCTAAGGAGAAAGCGGATTATGACGATCCGTATGAGGTCAGGGAAAAAGTTCGTATAAGAACAGATGAGCTTCCTTTCGGAGATCCTGCGGAGACGGATAACAGAAGGAATAAGCTTTTCAGAAGAGAAAAAGTTGTAACGGGAGTGTCATATGATACGGCCGTCAAGTCAAAGCCACGTAAGTCCGATGAAATGGCAGAGCTTACGTCAGATGTTACCTTCGAAGAGGCAACTGTAATTAAGGCGGATAAGGAGCCGAAAAAGCCTTTACGTAAGAAGGAGCAGATCCGCGAGAAAGAGCCTGTTAAAGAAGAGACCATAATCGAGGCGGGCAAGGCCGTACATATAGAGAATGAAGTATCCAATTCCGATTATGTATTTCCGTCAATGGAGCTTCTTAAAAGAAGCAGGAAGACCGGTACGGATAACAGAGCTTTTCTTGAGGAGACCAAGAATAAGCTTGAACAGACTTTGAAGAATTTCGGTGTGGACGTTACGGTTACGGATGTAACCTGCGGTCCTTCCGTTACCAGATACGAGATAACACCTAATACCGGTGTTAAGGTAAGTAAAATAGTTGCGCTTGCAGACGATATCAAGCTTAATCTTGCTGCAGCGGATATAAGAATTGAGGCACCTATACCGGGTAAATCAGCCGTAGGTATAGAAGTTCCTAACCGCGAAAATACCGAAGTCAGATTAAGAGACTTGCTTGAATCCGAAGAATACAGAAGCGCCAAGACCAAGATACCTTTTACGGCAGGTCTTGATATTGCAGGTAAGCCTATCGTATCGGATATTGCCAAGATGCCGCATGTACTTATAGCAGGTTCAACCGGTTCGGGTAAGTCGGTTTGTATCAATACGATAGTAATGAGTATCCTGTATAAAGCACGCCCGGACGAGGTTAAGCTTATAATGGTGGACCCTAAGGTCGTTGAATTAAGCGTATATAATGACATCCCGCATCTTCTTATTCCTGTCGTTACGGATCCGAAGAAAGCTGCGGCCGCGTTGGCGTGGGCAGTGAGCGAGATGACTGACCGATACAAGAAATTTGCCGATGAGAATGTAAGGGATCTTGCAGGATATAACGAGTCCGTTATGTTCAAGGCAAAAGAGGACCCGGAGGAGCTTAAGAAGAAGCTGCCGCAGATTGTTATAATCGTAGACGAGCTTGCGGATCTTATGATGGTTGCACCGGGAGATGTGGAAGAAGCAATCTGTCGTCTTGCACAGCTTGCAAGAGCTGCAGGTATTCACCTGGTTCTTGCGACACAAAGACCTTCCGTTAACGTAATAACGGGTCTTATTAAGGCCAATATGCCTTCAAGAGTTGCATTTGCTGTATCATCCGGTGTTGATTCGAGAACGATCCTTGATATGAATGGCGCGGAGAAGCTTCTTGGCAAGGGCGATATGCTTTTCTATCCGCAGGGATATCAGAAGCCGCTTAGAGTTCAGGGCGCTTTTGTGTCTGATGAAGAAGTTTCGGCAGTGTGTCGGGCAATCAAGGATAATAATAAAAAGACCATCGAAGAGACAAAGAGCCTGGAGGAAGAGATAAGCAAGAAAGTCTTAAGCTCGGAAACCATGGCCCCGGGACTCGGTGCATCGACTGAAGACGGCAGAGATGTCTATTTTGCCGATGCAGGTCAATTTATAATAGAAAAAGAAAGAGCTTCCATAGGACTTTTGCAGCGTCAGTTCAAGATAGGCTTTAACAGAGCGGCAAGAATTATGGACCAGCTTGAAGAGGCCGGTGTTGTAGGTCCGGAAGAAGGAACGAAACCGAGAAGAATTTTGTTATCATTAGCTGAATTTAATGATATGATAGAAGGAGACAATAATCCTACCTAAGTTAATGTCAAAGGAGTATAGTTATGAAGTGTCAGAAATGCGGTACAGACCTTAAAGAAGGGGCTATTTTCTGTGATCATTGCGGCAATAAAGTACTGGTAGTCCAGGACTATGATGATTCTGCCGAGAATATCAGTGAAAAGCTTATAAGAGAAGAAGCATTAAGACAGCGCGAACAGGAAAGGCTTAAACAACTTGAAGAAAAGAATAAAGCCAAAAAGAAGAATGCCGTTATATTCGGAATTATAGGTGCGGTTGCGGTTGTTGCGATAATATTTGTTATTTCGATGGTTGTTACCAATAAAAAGAACAGCAGATCTTTTGAGTTCCAGTATGCCGCAGCAGAGGATAATATGAGACTCGGGCTATATGATAAGGCGTACGATGCTGTTGAGAAAGCGCTTGCGATAGAGCCTGAGAATGAAAGAGCGCTTTTACTCCTTTCGAATATCTGCCTTAAGCTTAATGACGATGATGGCGCGATAGACGCATTATTATCCTGTATAAGCCTTAACCCGACTTCTTTTGAAGCATACACGTCAATTATCAAGATATATTCCGAACGGGGCGATTTTGAAGCGATAAAGGCACTGGCTGATAATGTGGAAGACGATACGATAATATTACTCTTCAGAGATTATCTTCCGGAAACTCCGGAGTTCGGAACCGAAGAAGGTACATACGATGATGAATTTCAGCTTGAGATATTTACTGATAACAATAGTGTGATTTACTACACTATAGACGGTTCAGATCCGAAAGAAACGGGAATGCTTTATTCGGAACCAATCGATATTCCTGTCGGAACCATACTTATAAGAGCGATTGCAACCAATGAATATGGTATTTATTCTGATGAGATCACTGCCAAGTATACGGTAGAACTTAAAGTCCCGGATAAGCCGATAGTATCTTTGCCGAGCGGTACATACAGCGAACTTA
>JAILJL010000210.1 GCA_024694785.1 Lachnospiraceae bacterium | reverse complement strand
AGCCTTTGGTGTTCCGGCATACGCTACTGTGATGCGGTCCATAACTTCGAAATCAGCTTCCTTACGCATTGTCTGAATCTTACTTACAAGCTCTCTTACAAAGCCTTCATCGATAAGTTCCGGTGTCATGTTGCAATCAAGAACTACCGTGCAGGTATTATCGCTTTCTGTCTGATAACCTTCCATCTGCGTCATGGTGATAAGTAAATCTTCCTCGGCAAGCTTAGCTTCGCCGTCGCATAATGTGATATATCCATCTGCTCTTAAATTATTCATCGCCTCATTACCGTTAAGCTCTTTTAACTCGGCCTGAATACGTCCGAGAAGCTTACCATACTTAGGACCTACCGTCTTAAGCTGCGGCTTGAAGGTATAATCGGTATATTCACTTACATCATCCGCAAAGATTACTTCCTTGACATTAAGCTCTTCCGCAATTATATCAACGAAGAACTTATCAAGCTTATGCTCTGCCTTGACATACATCTTGCCGATCGGCTGTCTATTCTTGATATTGGCAGCATTTCTTGCCGCACGACCCATAACTACAACCTTAAGAACCTCATCCATGTTGGCTTCAAGCTCGGCATCTATCCAAGCTTCGTTAGCAACAGGGAAGTCACATAAGTGAACCGACTCCGGCGCATTCTTATCGATTGAACATACAAGGTTTCTGTATATCTGCTCTGCCATGAACGGGATCATCGGTGCGGATAACTTACTTACCGTTACAAGTGCTTCATATAACGTCATGTAGGCGTTAATCTTATCCTGCTCCATTCCCGATGCCCAATATCTCTCACGGCAACGACGTACATACCAGTTACTCAAATCATCTACAAATTCCTGCAAAGCTCTTCCTGTCTCAGGAATCTTGTAATTGGCAAGATCGTCGTCTACAGTCTTGATAAGAGTATTAAGCTTTGAAAGTAACCACTTGTCCATTACCGGAAGCTTATCATACTCAAGCTTATACTTTGTTGCGTCGAATCCGTCTATATTTGCATAAAGTACAAAGAATGCATAGGTATTCCATAAAGTACCCATGAACTTTCTCTGGCCTTCAGCAACCGCATCACCATGGAATCTATTAGGAAGCCACGGAGCGGAGTTAACATAGAAATACCATCTGATTGCATCTGCGCCGTATTTCTCGAGTGCTTCGAAAGGATCTACGGCATTACCCTTACTCTTACTCATCTTCTGGCCGTTCTCGTCCTGAACGTGTCCCAAAACGATTACGTTTTCGTAAGGCGCTTTATCAAAGAGCAATGTAGATTCCGCCATAAGTGAATGGAACCATCCACGTGTCTGGTCTACTGCTTCCGAAATAAACTGTGCCGGGAACTGCTGCTCAAATAAATCCTTATTCTCAAAAGGATAATGGTGCTGTGCAAAAGGCATTGCTCCCGAATCGAACCAGCAGTCAATAACTTCCGGTACACGATGCATCATCTTACCGCACTCCGGACACTTCAATGTAACCTCATCTATAAACGGACGATGAAGTTCCACCTTCTTATGCTCAGGGTTACCGCTCTTTTCTGCCAATTCTTCTCTGGAACCGATGCATTCCTTATGACCGCATTCGCACTCCCAAATATTAAGAGGAGTACCCCAATAGCGGTTACGGGAAATTGCCCAGTCCTGAATATTCTCAAGCCAGTTACCGAATCTTCCGGAACCGATAGAATCCGGAATCCAGTTAACCGTGTTGTTATTCTTAATTAAATTATCTCTTACCGCCGTCTCCTTAATATACCATGACTCGCGTGCATAGTAGATAAGCGGCTTATCGCATCTCCAGCAATGAGGATACTCATGCTCAAAATTAGGTGCATCAAATAACTTGCCTGTACTCTCAAGATCGACGAGAATCTTCTTATCGGCATCCTTAACCCATAATCCCGCGTAAGGAGTCTCTTCCGTCATCTCTCCCTTACCATTAACAAACTGAACAAACGGAAGGTCGTACTTTCTTCCTACCTTACTATCGTCCTCACCGAATGCAGGCGCGATATGTACGATACCGGTACCATCAGACATAGTTACATATTCGTCGCATGTAACAAAGAATCCCTTCTTGCCCTGTTTATCGGCAACAATCTTGGCACACTCAAAGAGCGGCTCATATTCCTTATGCTCAAGGTCTGTACCCTTAAATGTCTCCAACACTTCATATGCCTTGGTCTCTTCATTACCGAGCTTACCAAGTACCGTATCAAGCAATGGCTCTGCCATATAATATGTGTATCCGTCAGCTGCTTTTACCCTGCAATAAGTATCGTTCGGGTTAACGCAAAGCGCTACGTTACTAGGTAATGTCCATGGTGTGGTTGTCCATACAAGGAAATATGCATCTTCACCGGCAACCTTAAATCGCGCTATTGCAGAACGCTCTTTAACAAGCTTATATCCCTGTGAAACCTCGGCTGTAGAAAGCGGAGTTCCGCAACGAGGACAATAAGGAACAATCTTAAATCCCTTATATAAAAGTCCCTTATTCCAGATTTCCTTTAAAGCCCACCATTCGGACTCAATATAATTATCATCGTAAGTAATATACGGATTGTCCATATCGCACCAGTAGCCTACAGTGCCGGAGAAATCTTCCCACATTCCCTTATATTTCCATACGGATTCCTTGCACTCTTTAATGAATGGCTCAAGGCCGTATTCTTCAATCTGGTCTTTACCGTCAAGTCCAAGCTTCTTCTCTACTTCAATTTCAACAGGAAGACCATGTGTATCCCATCCTGCTTTTCTCGGAACATACTTGCCCTTCATTGTCTGATATCTCGGAATCATATCCTTGATAACACGGGTCAGAACGTGTCCTATATGAGGCTTTCCGTTAGCTGTAGGCGGTCCGTCATAGAAGGTATATACTTCTCCGTTGCGACGGCTCTCCATGCTCTTTTTAAATATATCTTGCCCTTTCCAGAACTCCTCAATTTCCTTTTCTCTTGCTACGAAATTAAGATCTGTGGGTACTTTCTTGTACAAATCCTTATTTTCCATTCTATAAGTCTCCTATAATAACTATTTCTGCCACGGCTTAAGTACTGTAGGCTTTGTCTTAAGTAATTTCTTCTGTTCCGCATTAAGATGCTTCTTATTGATGATAACTTCGTATACGTATTCGTCAAAATACTTATCCGAACATACGAAGTAACCTTTCTTGCCCACTTCATCGCCCCAGCTGTTCTCTATTTTATATCTGTTAGGCTTACCCTTCTTATCGAAATTAACACCCGTAAGTATCATTGCATGCGTACCGAAGCTTGCATTATACATAAGACGCTCGCCTTTTTCGATATACATATCGATTCCTCCGAGTAGGCTCTCGAAATCAACCGAATCCTGATCCCATACACCCATCTTTCTGTCGCCGTAAGCACCGGCATCGCAGGCGAACCATACGGGATCGTTATCTTTAAGCTGCTTAATTGTAAGATCTTTCAACTCTTCTATCGGAAGATTAAGATAATCCACATTGCTTTCCACCATGTTACCCATGTAATGGAAGGAATATGTCTTATTCAGTTTCTTATTCTCCGTAGGCTCGTTGGTTATCGTAATATATTCATTAAGCTTCATTCCGATGTATTTATCATAGAATGCCTTTGGCGTCATTTTATAATCCTGATGGAAGTTATTGTCCTTATCTCTATATGAGAAATCAAACTCCGTTACAGGCTCTCCGAATACTATACAAAGAGCTTTGTATATCTCGGCCATCATCTTCTCTTTTTCCGGATACGGGTCTTTCTTCTCTGCAACAAGCTTACGAAGTATCACTCCGTCCCTTCTTAAAAGATTGTTAAGCAAATACATAAGCTTTGCAGTATGTGTTGACTGTTCGGTCTCCGGCATTACATACTTAGGAACTATGCCGTATTTGTTAACAAGATCCACTGCCATACTGAAATATCCGCCGTCGCCTATACCGCCGAGGGTATACTCCATCATTCTGTCCTCAAGCGGCTTATTCGCATTTTCAATATATAACTCAAGACAGTTATTGCACTTTTCCAGCTTGTCATAGAATGCAAGATAATTACCGGATAATTCAAATCCGTCCAGATTACAATTCTTGATAACTATCTCGCGCATAATATTCATAACGGCGAACATCCAGCATCTTCCGCTCTGCTGCTGCGCAGTTACACCATGTGTCTTAACTTCAACTTCAAATGCACCATCAAGCTTAGCAGCAGCAAGACGCACAAAAGCGAGGTCGGCCAACGGAGTCTTGGCTACCGCCGCATTCAAAACATGTGCATTTTTGTCTTTTGCGTACTGTTTTCTTGCCTTATCAAGAAACTCCTCATTAATCTCTTTTTTCATGTTAACCTTCCTCCTTGTTGACAAAATTCTCTATCAAATTAATCAGTATCTCTACATTCTTCTCCATTGCCTGAATCGGAACAAATTCAAAACGGCTGTGTCCGTTTTCATATCCCGCGCTGATATTAGGGCACGGTAATCCGCGCTGTGATATCGCAGAACCATCCGTTCCTCCTCTAAACGGCAGAAGATTAGGCTTAACCCCGGCCTTCTCAATTGCGGATACAAGATAATCTATCATATACATATGCGGTTCCACAACTTTTCTCATACTTCTGTAGCCATTCGCATATTTAAGCTCAAATCTGTCTTTGCCGTACTTCTTGGCAAGCCTCTCTACACAGGCATTAATGAACCCGATTCTTCTTTCAAAAAGCTCGTCATCATGGTCTCGAATAAGGATACACACTTCCGCCTCTTCACAATTACCCGTAAAGTAATGTGAATGGAAATATCCCTCTCGTCCTTCCGTTGTATATGGTCTTTCCGATAAAGGAAGCATATTGATAAGTTCGACTCCAACGTCTACCGCATTGATCATGACACCCTTTGCGGTTCCGGGATGCACGCTTAATCCTTTAATCTTGACCTGGGCTTCCGTTGCGTTAAATGTCTCATAGCTATATGTTCCGACATAATCCCCGTCAATCGTATAAGCAAGCTCTGCGCCGAACTTCTCTAGGTCGAGATCTTTTGCAAGCCCTCCAACTTCCTCGTCCGGTGTAAAAGCAATTTCTATCTCACCATGCTTAATATCGGGATGATTGATAAGATACTCCGCCATTGCCATGAGTGAAGCTATAGCAGCCTTATCGTCACCTCCAAGTAAAGTCGTACCGTCGGTGAATACAATATCCTGCCCTATATAATTCTTAAGGTTCGGATAAGCTTTGACTTCCATCACAATATTCTTATCTTTATTCAAGACTATATCTTCACCCTGATAGTTTTCATACACCCATGGCTTGACCTGTGAACTTTCCACATCCGGTGATGTATCCATATGCGCGATAAAACCGACACGTGTGACTTCTTTTTCAATATTTGACGGAATTCGTCCGTATACCACACAGTTAACTTCATCAAGCCACACGTCGGATACTCTGATTTCTCTAAGTTCTCTCTCTAATATTCTTGCAAGATCGAAC
>JAILJL010000180.1 GCA_024694785.1 Lachnospiraceae bacterium | reverse complement strand
ACCACTATAGAACTGCTCTCTCGTACGACCGTGTACCGCAACTGCAGCAGCTCCCGATTCTTCTGCCACATGAGCTATCTCCTCCGCATTAATATGATCCTTATCGAATCCCGCGCGAATTTTCACCGTAACGGGCTTATTAATTGCCTTAGCTGTCGCTTCCACAATCTTTCCGACTAATACCGGGTCCTTCATAAGTGCGGAGCCTTCGCCGTTACCGATAACTTTAGGAACCGGACAGCCCATATTTATATCCAATATTGAAAACGGTCGCTCCTCTATACGCTTTGCCATCTCGCTTATAATCTCAGGGTCTGAACCGAATAGCTGTAACGATACCGGTGATTCTTCCTCCGATATTGAAAGAAGAAAGACCGTATTCTTATTATTGTAATATATGCCCTTGGCGCTGACCATCTCGGAACACACCATTCCCGCGCCGTGACGACTACATAAAACACGGTATGGCAGGTCTGTTACACCTGCCATAGGAGCCAATATATATCGATTATTAAGTTCTACATTACCTATCTTAAATGTCTTCATTATTTCTGCTTCGCAAATATCTTCTGCATTCCCTTTAATGTAAGGTTCGCATCATATATATCGATTACTTCCGTCTCTTCTGCGATAAGTACGCCGAGTCCGCCTGTTGCAACAACCTTGATATTATCCATGCCGGACTCTTCCTTCATCTTCTTAATGATGTATTCGGTCTGACCAATCTGGCCGTATACGATACCGGCCTGCATGCTTGTGATGGTTTCTTTTGCCAGTATATGCTCAGGCTTTAAGATCTCAATCTGCGGTAACTGCGCAGCCATTCCGGATAATGCCTCTGCACTGGTCTTGATACCCGGTGCGGTAACTCCTGCAAGAAATGTTCCGTCCTTATCCACAAGATCGTATGTCGTAGCAGTGCCATAATCCACAACGATTACCGGGCCTCCATATATCTCATATGCCGCAACCGCATCCACGATTCTGTCAGAGCCTACCTGCTTAGGGTTAACTGTTGTAATTCTTATACCCGTCTTAATGCCGGCTTCAACGATTATCGGCTTAACACGGAAATATTTCTCCACGCAGCGTCTTAACGAATACATAACGTCAGGCACAACGGATGCGATGATAACATCGGTTATGTCTTCAATCTGTACTTTGTTGTAACGGATCATATCGCAGATATCGATACCGAATTCATCCGCCGTTCTCATCCTCTTAGCTGTCATTCTCGACGTCGCTCTTATCTCCTCGCCGTCAAATACACCCATCGTAATATTCGTATTTCCCACATCTATTGTAAGTAACATGCCATTCTCCTATTCTTCGAATTTGCCCGAGAACACTTTATAGAACATCTCAAGCGATTCAAAAAGCTCCTGCTTCTCATTCTGTATCTTCTTAACCTTAAGTGCCGCACCTATATCATCATACATGAAATCACCTTCATCATGATCCGTCTTAATATATAGCGTACCATCCTCTTCATCAAAACAAAGTTTAATAATTCCCCCGACTTCTTCTACAAAAAGCACGCACATAATCTTAAGCTCGTCCTTAACAGACTGCGGTATATTGTTAAACATCTCATTTAAATAATACTTCTGCTCATACTGAGATGCCACACACAAAATTTCTTCGTTATCCATCGTAATCCCTGCCTTCTATATGTATCCATATACACCGCGGACTGACACTTCTCCGCTTCGTATGGCCCTGATATCTCCACTATCAAGCCTTACCATAAGCTCACCCTCCTCATTAACACCTAAGGCTTCCGCTTCATATTCATTATCCGGTTCAATTACTCTGACCCTTCTTTTTATATTGACCGTAAGGCTGTTATATTCCTTCGCAAAAGCTCTGAACGATTCTTCGCAGATAAAAATATCATAATACCTATTAAACGACTTTACAATCGAATTTTCAAGGTCTTCCCTTATAAAAGTTCCACCCGCAAGCTTTAAAGATGTGGCGGTGGCAGCTATTTCCCCGGAAAATTTCTCTTGAAACATATTAATACCTATACCTATAACCACGAAATCCGGCTTGTTATCTCTAATTTCGCTTGCTGCCAGAATTCCCGCGACCTTTTTTCCGTCTATAACAAGATCGTTTGGCCATTTTAGCTTTGCTTCTATACTTGTTACGTCCTTAATTGCACGCTCCGCTGCAAGACCCATAATAAGAGAAAGTAAAGGCGCCTTCGTAATCGAAATCTCAGGTCTTATAAGAATCGACATATATAGTCCCTCGCCTTTTGTCGAGATCCAGCTCCTGCCAAGGCGACCCCTGCCCGCAGACTGCTCCCTTGCAATTAAAACCTTCGGTCCGGCGCCTGCCCTTGCCCGCCTTATACGCTCCTCATTTGTTGAATCTATTGTATCGATGC
>JAILJL010000084.1 GCA_024694785.1 Lachnospiraceae bacterium | reverse complement strand
CATACTATATATCCGGAGAACTCGCATCTATTTGCTGCAATAGGTTCCGCGCTTAACTTTTCTTACGATTATACATACAATATTGATGAAATTATAGATACATTAAACAGTGACTTGCATATGGAATTCGAAGTCGCACGTCTTGACCCTCTTTTCAGGGACGAGAAGGATTACGAGGATTTTGTCGCGCGTCACGAGAATGCAACCGTTAAAAAGGGCAATATCAAGACATATCATGGTAACTGCTACCTTGGAATAGACTCAGGTTCAACCACTACCAAGATTGCCCTTGTAAGTGAGAACGGTGACCTTCTCTATTCCTTCTACAGCGGCAACTCCGGAAGCCCGTTAGGTACGGTCGTTAACGCTTTAAAGGATATGTATGCGCTTATGCCGAGCGATGCCAAGATTGTTCACTCCTGCTCTACGGGATACGGCGAAGCCCTTATGAAAGAAGGCCTATGCCTTGACGATGGCGAAGTCGAGACTATCGCGCACTACTATGCTGCTTCATTCTTCAATCCTGACGTAGACTGTATCCTTGATATCGGCGGACAGGACATGAAGTGCATCAAGATTAAAAAAGGTGCGGTTGATTCCGTACTTCTTAATGAAGCATGCTCTTCGGGCTGTGGTTCATTCATAGAGACCTTCGCAAAAAGCCTTGATTATTCCGTCATTAACTTTGCGAAGGAAGCGCTTTTTGCAGAACATCCTATAGACCTTGGTACAAGATGTACCGTATTCATGAATTCAAAAGTTAAGCAGGCACAGAAGGAAGGCGCATCCGTTGCCGATATCTCTGCAGGCCTTGCTTATTCCGTTATCAAAAATGCATTGTTCAAGGTTATCAAATTAACTTCTGCGGAATCATTAGGCAAGAACCTGGTTGTACAGGGCGGTACCTTCTACAATGATGCTGTTTTACGTTCTCTCGAACTTATAAGCGGTCACGAAGCCATAAGACCTGATATCGCAGGTATTATGGGTGCTTTTGGTGCGGCTTTGATTGCAAGAGAACGTCACGAAGAAGGATATGTCACAACTACCCTTGATCTTGACGGTCTTAACAACCTTAAATACACAACATCCCTTTCAAGATGTCAGGGATGTATCAACCATTGTCTTCTTACAATCAACGAATTCAATGACGACAGAAAATACATATCGGGTAACCGCTGCGAGAGAGGCCTTGGTCGTGAGAAGAGAGCCTCTGACACTCCTAACCTCTTTAAATACAAATTAGGCAGAGTATTCGGATATAAGCCTCTTTCAAAGGACGAAGCTTTGCGCGGCACGGTCGGAATCCCGAGAGTCCTTAATATCTACGAGAATTATCCTTTCTGGCATACTTTCTTTACGACACTCGGTTTCTCCGTAATATTGTCACCACTTTCCACAAGGAAGGTATACGAGCTTGGTATAGAATCAATTCCTTCGGAATCGGAATGCTATCCTGCAAAGCTTGCTCACGGACATATTAAGTGGCTTATAGATAAGCATCCCGACTTTATATTCTATCCTTGTATTCCTTATGAGCGTAACGAATTCAAGGATGCAAACAATCACTACAACTGCCCAATCGTTACCTCTTATGCGGAGAACATCAAGAATAACGTGGATGAGATTACGAGAGGCGAGGTAAAGTTCTACAATCCTTTCCTTTCCTTCGAATCAGAGCAGATAGTGACAACTGCTTTAATCGATATTTTCGAGAAAGAATTCAATATATCCTCAAAAGAGATTCGTCTTGCTGCCCACAAGGGCTGGAAAGAGCTTGAAAGCGTAAAGAAAGACATCCAATTAAAGGGCGAAGAAGTACTAAAATACCTCGAGGATAACCATAAGCACGGAATCGTTCTAGCAGGTCGTCCTTATCACCTGGATCCCGAGATTAATCACGGCATACCGGAGCTTATCCAGTCCTATGACATTGCCGTTCTTACGGAAGATTCAATCTCCCATCTCGGCAAAGTGGATCGTCCTCTGATCGTTATGGATCAATGGATGTATCACTCGAGACTCTATGCTGCGGCTGAATATGTAAGACTGCATGATAATCTCGATCTTATCCAGCTTAATTCCTTCGGATGCGGACTCGACGCCGTTACAACAGACTGCGTTAACGACATTCTCTCCAATTCCGAAAAGATATATACCTGTCTTAAGATAGACGAAGTATCGAACTTAGGCGCGGCAAGAATCAGAATCCGTTCCCTTCTTTCCGCCATAAAAGTTCGGGAGAAGGAAGGTAAGAAGCGCACCATAGTAAAGACCAGCTTCAACCGCCCGCTTTTCACCAAGAAGATGAAACGTGATAAATACACGATACTCTGTCCGCAGATGTCGCCTATTCACTTTACTTTACTAGAAAAGGCCTTCAAGGCTGCGGGATATAACTTTGATGTCTTGAATAACGACACAAGAGCCGCAATAGACAAAGGATTAAAGTACGTCAACAATGATGCCTGCTTCCCGTCGCTTATTGTCGTCGGTCAAATCATGGATGCCATTGAATCCGGTAAGTATGATCTTAATAAGACTGCAGTAATCATAACTCAGACCGGCGGCGGATGTCGTGCTACCAATTATATAGGATTCATCCGTCGTGCACTCGCGAAATCCGGTCACGAACACATTCCGGTAATATCGCTTAACGTAAGCTCCCTCGAGAGCAACCCGGGATTCAAGATCACTCCGGGTCTCCTTCGCCGCGCCATGTATGCTCTTATTATCGGAGACGTATTTATGAGATGCTTATATCGTATGCGCCCTTATGAACTTGTTCCGGGCTCTGCCAACGAACTTCATAAGAAATACGAAGAAAAAGCAATAAAGCTCATTACAGGCAAATTATGGCCGTCACGAATAGCTTTCAATAAGCTTTGTCGCGATATAATAAGAGACTTCGACAAGCTCCCGGTTAAGGACATCAAGAAGCCTCGTGTCGGCGTTGTAGGCGAAATACTTGTTAAGTTCTCTCCTCTTGCCAATAACTATGTGGTTGACCTTCTTGAACACGAGGGTGCAGAAGCCGTAGTTCCGGATCTTACCGATTTCCTCTTCTATTGCTTCTACGATCAGGATTTCAAGGTTGAACACTTAGGTGCCAAGCCGTCAAGCAAGATATTTACACACCTTACGATGAAGTACCTTGATATAATAAGAGCTTCTGCAAGACGCGCTTTTATCAACAGTACTCATTTCGAGCCTCCTGCAGACATCAGGTATCTCGCCAAGAAGGCCTCTGACATCGTATCTATAGGTAATCAGACCGGCGAAGGCTGGTTCCTGACCGGTGAAATGCTTGAACTTATCGAGGATAATGTCCCGAATATCATCTGTGCACAGCCTTTCGCGTGTCTTCCTAACCATGTTGTGGGAAAGGGTGTAATTAAAAGGATTCGTTCCATATATCCTAAGGCTAATATCGTTGCAATAGATTACGATCCGGGTGCTTCCGAGGTTAACCAGCTTAACCGAATTAAGCTTATGCTTTCAACGGCGAACAAAAATCTTAATGAGTAATAAAAAAGGTCAGGGTTTTAAACCCTGACCTTAAATTATGTCTTACTCTGCAAGCTCATTAAGTGCCGCCTGAATCTTGCCTGCTACATCAACTATATTGTTGAATTCTGCTGTCATTTCCTCTGACTGACCGGCAAGTGTCTCTACCTTCTCGCCTACCTTACCGATGATATCATTAAGCGAAGAAGTCTCGCCTAATATCTTCTCGATGGATTCAACTATCATTTCCTGACTCGAACTGCTCTTTGTAGCTGTATCCTTGGATGATACCGCAAGCTGATTGATCTCTTCGGCAACAACCGCGAATCCTCGTCCCGCATCACCTGCACGGGCAGCTTCGATTGAAGCATTAAGTGCAAGAAGATTGGTCTGCGAAGCAATAGATACAACCTCTGCATTGTTTTCATCAAGTTCTTTAATCTTATCCGTAATATCAGTCATTGAAGTCTGAAGATTATTACTGAATTCGGCAATATTATTAACACGCTCTGCAATTGCCGCAGTACTGTTGGCATTATGCTCGTTACCGTCAGTTAACTCCTTAATTGCTCTATACATCGAATCAAAGTGCTCATTAACGGTCGCAACCATATCTTTAATCTTCTGCTTCTGTTCTTCAACCTGATTCTTCTCTTCTTCCTTAACCTTAACAAGTTCACGCTCTTTTAGAACCATTGCTCTTTCATAATGGATACAATTCTCTTTTCTGTTAACTCCATTATAAATAGCCTTTGCCATAAGTTCGCATGTATCATATCCGCAGCAGGCACAATCAATATGACGCTTAGCTTCCGTATCCTTATACATTGAACTATAGATTTCACTATATTCCTGAGCACTAGGAGTCTTAAGCGCAGACTCTTTTGATTTGTCAGTATATCTTCTTATGAAATCATTAATATTAAGATCCGCAAACTGCTTATTTAAAGCTTCAAGTCGCTTTGCCGGAGTAAGCTTGCCGGACCAAGGACTCTTTCTTAAATTATTTGTTGAACCGATTGCAACCTTATTCATATTTACAAGTGTATCGTCACTATTAAGCTTGCTCTCTTCCGTTGCAGTACCATAGAGACATCCCTGTGCGCAATTAAGCGCATCAATCATAAATGCCTTGCTCTTTCCGGAAGCAATCTCTTTCTTATGTAATTCAAGATAGTTATACATATGCTTCTCGCCCTCAACCTGACGAATGAGAAGATCCTGACCGAGGAACCAGAACACATTGGTCTTCAATCCACCCGGCATAGGATATGCTGAACCAAGACCATACTCAATTTCATCCTTCGCAAGTGCATTGCCGCTTATATTGTGCTCCTTCAAATACTTAACAAGATGATCGAAAGTCACATTATAGGATATATATCCGTTAGTATTAGGATCGCTTATCTCAACCTTCTTGGCAATACAAGGGCTTATAAAAGCGAGCTTATCATTAATGCCCATATATTTCTTGGCATAGATAGCTCCGCACATCATAGGTGAATGAATAGGGAATAACTTCGGAATAAGCTCCGGAACATACTTTTCAATGTAACCTACAACTGCAGGACATGGCTGCGAAATGCCTCCGACAAAATTATGCTCTTTAACATAATTAATATATGCCCAGGTTGTTATATCCGCACCAAAGGAGATGCTTATAATTCTGTTAACACCTTTACTCTTAAGTGCCCCGAGCATTCTCTCGTACTCATCCGGGTAATTTGCAATAAAAGCAGGCGCAAGAAGTATACTTATCTTCTCTCCCTTTGCAAGGTCCTCGAATAATCTTTCCGTATCGTCTTCAAATTCCCTCGCATGATGCTCGCATGCATCTATACAGGCTCCGCATCCGATACACTTATCGCTGTCTACCTCTATACGCATCGTTCCGTCGGGATTTAAAACAGCTATATTGGCGCCGATAACACTACATGCTCTTATACATTTGTTGCATCCGATACAATTCTCATTAGTATGGACTAGTTTCATGGCTCTCCTCCTAAAGCGATTATTAACCCTCTATTTAATCTGCCAGTTCAAGCATTATCTCATTAGATCTCTTAACAAATCGCGTCATTTCATCCGAAGTAAGAGGCCTGTTGGCAAGTAATGCCAGATCGTACAACTGTTCGCAGAATAATGGTACACGTTTGCTCTTCTTATGCTCAATTATGAATTTTACCAACTTATTGTTAACATTTAGTGTAATGCATTCATCCCCGCCAAACATACTCGAATCCATTCCTGCCATTCCGTACATCTTCATCATATCCTGCATTCTTCTTCCCTCTTCGGAAAGCGTAAGGATTGAAGATATATTCTCGTCTTTAAGCTTTTCAAGCTTAATATTGATATTATCGCGGTTAAGTGCTTTCTTAAATGCCTTGGTAATTTCTTCGAGCGAATCCTTAAGTTCATCTTCGGAAACTTCTTCCTTGGCATCATTTATAAGTTCCGAATCAATACGCATGAACTTGTATTTTTCATTTCTTCTCTCAAGCTGCGTAATGAAGGAAGTATCGATATTATGATTAAGGATTACAGCAGGTGTATTGTTAGCCTTGAACATATTAATGTACTGGCTCTGCATTACAGGGTCTGTTACATAATATATTGTCGTCTTCTCAGGCTCTTTAGCTTCTTCCGGCGTACCGTCCTTCGCATCTTCCTGCGTATCGGCTCTTTTATCCTTATCTTCCTGAACCATCAATTCAGGTAATGTAATATACTTATCATCAAGATTCTTAAAAAGAATAAAGTCGTTCATTCTGTCACAGAATTTCTCGTCTTTTAAGCATCCATACTTAATGAACGGGCTTATATCATCCCAGAATTTCTCGTAATTCTCCTTATCGGTCTTACACATTCCTGATAACTTATCGGCAACCTTCTTGGAGATATACTCGGAAATTTTATTAACAAAACCATCGTTCTGCAATGCGGAACGGGATACGTTAAGCGGAAGATCCGGGCAGTCGATTACGCCCTTTAGGAGCATAAGGAATTCCGGAATAACCTCTTTAATATTGTCTGCAATAAATACCTGGTTATTATAAAGCTTGATTGTTCCTTCAATCGAGTCATATTCCGTGTTAATCTTCGGAAAATAAAGAATACCCTTAAGATTAAAAGGATAATCCATATTAAGATGAATCCAGAAAAGCGGCTCCTTATAATCAAGGAATACCTTACGATAGAATTCCTTGTACTGTTCCTCCTTGCATTCCGCAGGATTAAGCGTCCACAAAGGATTGGTATCGTTAATAGGCTTTTCTTCTTCAACCACCATATTGCCGTCTTTATCCTTATTCGGCTCTTTATTCGGGTTGGTAAGATAGATCTCCGTCGGCATAAAAGCGCAATACTTGTTCAATACTTCGCGCACCTTATATTCATTAGCATATGCCAGGCAATCCTCATTAATATATAAAGTAATTTTGGTACCTACACTGTCCTTGTCTCCCTCTTCCATATCAAATTCGGTACCGCCATCACATTCCCAATATACGGGAGTTGCATCTTTTTTGTATGAAAGAGTCTCGATGGTAACCTTATCGGATACCATAAATGCCGAGTAAAATCCAAGTCCGAAATGACCTATTATCTGGTCGTCATTGGTCTTATCCTTATATGTATTAAGGAAATCGGTCGCTCCCGAGAAAGCTATACGATTAATATATTCCTCCACTTCATCTGCAGTCATTCCGAGACCATTATCGATGAATGTCAATGTTTTGTCCCTGTCATTGGCAATTACGTCAATTCTGGGCTTGTAATCCTCCGGAAGTTCGTATTCCCCCATCATGTCTAACTTCTTAAGCTTGGTTATAGCATCGCATCCGTTGGATACAAGCTCACGAACGAAAATATCCTGATCAGAATATAACCATTTCTTAATGATCGGGAATATATTTTCGCTGTCAATTGACAGACTTCCCTGTCGTTTCATTACTATCATTTCCTTTCTACAAAAGTAGTTTTATCCGAATTGCGAGCACTTCTATACTGCAAGCTCTTCTTTTGCTTGCTTGATATATATCTGCTCAGCATATTACGGTCACCTGCAGTAAGACGGCAGCCTATAATCTTTCTGTTTGCATCAAGCGGCTGTTCTCTTACTATAAAAGCGTCAAGATCAAACTTGACATACTGTGAATCGAGCTTATCAAGTGAAATCGTGTCCGAGTATTGAATATTGATATTATCTCCTATCTTCGCACTAAAATCTTTCGGTACCACAAGTCCGATTCCATTCATACTTACATCTTTAATAAGCGTACTATGCTTGCTGCCCTCTTTAACAATTCTGGTTGTTCCGTTAATTCCGACAACAGCTCTATATGAACCCCTTCTCTCATACTTAGCTCCCATTCCGGCGGTATATGCAACAAGTGCATTACCGGATTGCGGGAATGAAACCCTGGCGAGATTAATATTACTCCATCTATATGGACGACTGTCAATTATACCGAGAACAGAACACACTATACCCGGTACCGCGAAGCTGACCATACGTCCTTTAACCATAACCGGCTCGATTACGCAGAAATCGGCCATCTTGCCAATCTTCTCACGTAATAAAGCTTCTTCCTCCTTGGTTATTCGCTTTATTCGTTGCTTGAACTTAATACTTTTTCCGCCCTGTTCGGCATATATTGTTGCCGTACTTCCTTTTTCCAATTGTAATAACTGCATATCATACCCCTCTTATTGGCGGCATTACAATTAAATAACTGCTATTCCGCGTACTTTGTGAAATACTTACTAAATATGCTGAAAAAATTCGAAGTCTCGCATTTAACGTCATCTTCGATTGTAAGCTCATTAAGCAGTGACTCATTATATGTGGAATTCATATTACTTACGGCATCATCATATACATCGTCAAATGCAGCCTTTGCGCGCTCATGTACTATTACAAGCTTATTCTCCTCCGTAAGTTCTCTGTCTATCTTACTGACAACGTAGTAAAAATAGAATTTGTCATTCTCTTTGATACATGCCGATACTGCATCGTCATCAAGTGTGGAAAGCGCCATATACACGACATCACTCATCTTCTGCCGGTATAATTTGAATTCTCTGGAGCTCACCTCGCTTAAAGAATTGGCAACATCCGTAAATTCTGCACCCGCGTCAAGCCTCTCTTGCACTTTATTGGCATCAGCCTGTGTACTTACCATAATCTGACGGACAATCATCACTCTGGCATCATCATCGCTCACTTCCGCATTGACACCACCGGAAAGCATTGTATATAACTTGGCGGCAAGTGCATAATCCGCATAAAGCTCTGCTATACTTTCCTTTGAAAGAGATATATAGTCTTTCTCTTCATCACTTAGTCCGCCATAATACACATCTGCTGCCTTTTCCGCAGCCATCTGTTCCTCATTGGTAAGCTCAATGCCTTTCTCCGTCGCAAGAATAACCATTGTCTTCATCTTGGCAAGTTCCGAGAGAACCGTACTTCTTATATATTGTTCAAAATCGCCGTCCGATTCGGCTTCTCCGACAATCTCGTCACCCAAGGCCTTGATATACAGATTCCTGTAATTAATAAATATAAGTCTGGCCTCATCAAGACTTACCGTCTCTCTCTCGATTTTAAGAAGTGTAGTATCATTAAGCTTGGTCTCCCACGCCACCTCTACCTTCTTTCCCTTGCAGCCTGTCATAATTATCATTACGACAGCAAGAAGAACTGCAAGAGCCCTTATCCTCTTAAACTTCATTACTCTATCCCTCTACGACAAGATACTTGCCGCTTTTAAGCTTAAAAACTTCGGATTCCGCACACAATTCTTCATCCGACAATCCATATGCATCCATACCGGCATCTATCAGATAATCGCGCACCTCTCCGATCGAATCAAGCTTAACTGCCATACAATCCGATAGAAACTCATCTGCCTCGTCAAAAGAATTAAATTCTTTCCGTCCTATAAGCTTCTCCTGATTATCGATAAAAGCCTGAAGACATTCCTCGTCATATTGATACATTCTTATACACCTCTGACATCATTGATCAAATTATATACGGCATTTACAGGCAATCCCACAACTGTAGGATAACTGCCTTCAATTCGCTCTATATGCTTAGCAAACTTGCCCTGAATCGCATATGCTCCGGCCTTGTCTGCCGACTCGCCGGTCGCGATATATGTATTGATCTCCTGATCCGTAAGCTCTGCCACAAGTACGGAAGTCCTTACATAGATGGTTCTCCGATTGGTAATCTTGCCATCCACTGCTCTTATCAAGGATACACCGGTATATACATAGTGTCTCTTACCGGACAAAGCTTTAAGCATATTATATGCATCCTTATCATTCTTAGGCTTGCCCATTATATTATCGAGTAAAGACACTACCGTATCCGCACCGAGTATAATAACTTCACCCTTTGTGTACTTACCCTTTTCGTACAATACTTCCTGATTCAGAATCATGTTGGCAACATCTTTGGCTTTTAACGCTGCCAGCTCCTGCACATAATAGGCAGGTCTTTTGTATGTTGCTTCTTCCGTTGCGTCCGAAGGTATAATGTCGAATCTATACCCCGCCTCTTTTAATAATTCTTTACGTCTGGGAGAACCCGACGCCAATACTAATTTATAATTCTGCATACTTCCCACAATCTCCTAGATTAATTATACCTTTTAGCAGGCACAAAATCAATAATTTTGCCTAATGTGAAGGAATAAATCAAATATTTCTTTACCTTTTTTCCATAAACTTTACTTAATGCGATTCCGTATAATTCCATCTGTTTACCATATCTTGTAATAAGCTCCTCTTCATGCATTACACGATCCGTCTTATAGTCAAGCAGTATTATACCGTCATCTTCTTCTACAAAAAGGTCGATTATTCCCTGTACCAGGATCTCCTCATCAGCATCCGAGGTCTCTCCTGCTTCCTCCGGTGTTATGCTCATTACAAACGGCTGCTCTTTATGAAGTCTTCCGGTCTTTGCCGCCTTATTAATTACAGCCGCGATATCATTACCCAGAAAAGCCGCTACCTTCCCGGCATTTACACGTTCCGCATCCTCTTTTGCAATGAGTCCCTCCGCTATCATATTCTCAATGGCATTTCTTACATCATGTTCGTCCGCGTTAAGCATTGCGTCGTCATTAAACGGAATCAGCTCCATTACTCTATGCACTGCAGTTCCGTATAAAGCACCACCGTTTTCTTCCTTCTCACCGCCCATGAACGCAGGAACAATTGTATTCTCCTTTGACTTAAGAAAATCCGGCTGATATGCCTCATCATCCGCCTTAAGTTCCTCATCCATAAACTTATGCTTTATCTCCGATACAGACATTTTATTCTTAAGTAAAAGCGCTGCTTCATGATGATACGGCTTATCGTACAGGGCTTTAAGTTCATCTATCCTCGTCTCATCGACATTATTGATAATGGAATCGATAACTGTTCCGACATCGCTTATTTCTCGTATTGCTACATCCTCTTCTGCCGGAATACCTGTATCATCACAGGAATTACCGCTTATCGGGCAGAACTTAAGTATTGCCTTATTATCATCTGCCATCGCAATTGTTGCCGGCATAAGATATTCAAGAAAACTTTTCGCAGAAATCTTGTCTGCATGACTCATCCTGCCATTCTCATCAAGCTTGCTCAAAGATGAATTGTAAAGGCTTTCATAATCCTTACTCATACCTGTAATGATGAGCTTTTCTTTGGCACGGGTTAATGCTACATACAATACTCTTAATTCTTCCGCATGCTCATCTAACTTATCCTTATAGGTAATACATGTATATGCATACGAAGTTTTCCTGGTTCGTTTTATTCCGTCATATCTATATAACCCTATATAATTATTGACATCGGTCTGTATAAGCGGTTTTTTTTTCGATCCCCCGAATTCTTTACCTGTTCTGGCTATAATAGCGATCGGGAATTCAAGACCTTTTGACTTATGCATAGTCATAAGCGTTACCGCATTTCCCGCGTCTATACTCTGCGCTTTTTGAGTATCGACCTCATATTTCTTCATCTTCTCAATATAGCGAATAAACTGCGACAGCCCCTTATAACTGGTACTTTCAAAGTTCTTCGCCATCTCGATAAGCATAATAAGATTCCTTTGTCTTAGTTCTCCGCCTTCCATGAACATTACATAAGTCTCATAATCCGTAATCTCATATATCTTGCGTATAAGGCTGTGAACATTCATAAAGGCAGCATATGATTTAAGCTTTTTGATAAGCTCTGTGAACTCCATAAGTTTCGCCTTAATATGCTCGGATTCACCGCTTTTTATATATTCCCTGATCTTATCCTCGAATCCTTTACCCTGCATTATCTTGATGTGTGCAAGGTCTGCATGCTCCAATCCTATGATCGGTGATACAAGAATTGCAGCAATTTCTATCTCTCGTCTGGAATTATCGATTAAGGAAAGCAAACTTAATATAGTAGTGACTTCAACAGTTTCAAAGTATCCTGTTCCCTGCTGGGATATCGCGGGAATGCCGAATTTATTAAGTCCATCTATAATACTGTCATTCTCTGTACCTGCCCTTGTAAGAATTACTATATCACTTAATCTTGCCGGTCTTAATTTCTTTGTCGCGGAATCCGTTATCTGCTGTTCTTTCAGTAATCGCTTGATTCTTGCCGCAATTGCACTTATTTCCAGCATGAATCTGTCATCTTCATCCTTACTGTCTTCAACAACTATAAGTTCGGTTCTGTTATCGCATTGTACCTCTTCGTAGGATGCTCTTGACACAAGTGCAGCACTGTCGTCGTATTCGATTCCGCCAAGATCCTTATGCATTATGCTGTCGAATACTCCGTTTGCATATCCTGTAACCTCCTCCCTGCTTCTGAAGTTGGCAGTAAGAAGAAGTTTTCTTTCCTTTGCTTCTGCATTCTTTGAGTACCTGTCATACTTATCTATGAATAACTGCGGAACAGCCTGCCTGAATCGGTATATGCTCTGCTTAACGTCTCCGACCATGAATATATCCGACTCTTTGCATGTAGGGTCCGATAATGCGGACATTATATATTCCTGCATATAATTAGAATCCTGATACTCATCTATCATTATTTCTTTGAAGCGCTTTCCGTATTCCCGCGCAACTCCGCTTACTTCGTTATTCTCATCATAGAGAATTTTCAAAGCATAATGGCTCAAGTCGGAAAACGACATGACATTACGCTTAATCTTCTCTTTCTCAAGATTTTCGATATAGCGCGATGTAATATTTACAAGTATTTCCACATACGGCTTAATTGCCTTATATTCTTCAAGTATGGTCTTGGCATCATCTTTAAAAAGCGCTCCTATCGACTCTATACCTGCGTAAGCGCTTATACGCAATGAGCGCGCTTTTTCTTTTATCTCCGCCAGTTCCGGATCAAGTCCCCTATAGCCGTACGTTGCAGGCTTCTTCTTATTGGCAAGTCTTCTGTGGCAATCCTCATAAGAAGTTACCCCACTAAGTGCATTAATGTCATAAACCGCGCTGTCATAATTATCTATACCATTTTCGAGCCCCGGGGTTCCCTTTATTATCTCCGCCGCTTCTTCTATTTTACGAATTCCCTCTTCGACAGCAATATCATATTCGGATTTAATGAAACCATAGAACGGCAATTTCTCAACCGAATCCACCTTATCCTCGGAATAGGCTTCTATACACTCTGCCAGGAATTTTTCCGGAAACGGGCTGCTTATTGCGGTTTTATATAAAGCAGTAATCATATCCGCAAGCTTCGCATCATCTCTTTCCGAAGCATAGTCCGAAAGGAACTCAAAAAACACCGGATCCGCAGCTTCATAGAATTCATTTAAAGTCACATCCAGTATATCGTTCTCAATAAGAATTGCTTCACCGGGATCCAGGATTCTGAAATTCGGTTCATAAGGCAACAGATAAAAGTGCTCCCGCAAAAAGCGATTACAGAATCCGTCTATCGTTGTAATCATTGCATTTTCTATAAGCCCGCTTTGCTTTGCTATATGCGGATCGTCGCCCTTTTCCTCAACAAGATCGTCAAGCGCTTTTTGTATACGCTCCTTCATCTCATCTGCAGCAGCATTGGTAAAAGTTACCACGATAAGCTCGTCTATATCTATAGGGTTATTCTTATCTGTTATAAGACCCATTATTCTATCGACCAATACCGAGGTCTTACCGGAACCGGCAGCTGCGCTTACCAGGCAATTGGAATGACGGGCATCTATAACATCCTGTTGTTCAGGAGTCGGTACATATTTTCCCATTACTCTTCCCCTCCTGTCACTTTCTTCATCTCCTCAAGTATCTCTTCCTGCGTCATGTTAGTTGTCCTTCTGCTGTGACAGGCACTTAATGAAGTATCAAAACAACAAATAGACTTACATGAACACTTATTACAGCTATTCGCACCATAATCGCCTTCATTAAAAGGCATAGGCTCAATCTTACCCGATACTATATCATTTCCTATGTCTTCACGCTTCTTTTCGACAAACTTTTCAATAATGGAAATTTCCTCACCTGTCAGCTTACGTGACTTTGCAGTTGTTCCTATCTTATTATCCGAGTCTGCCGGACCTACACCTGTAAGGAGAAGCGCTTCATCAATCTTAGCATTGATTTCCTCGTCGTTTAGTGCTCCCTTGTCAATATCAATTATGGGATTAAGCAAATGGTAATAATATGCACCATCACTTACTATCTTCTTTCCCTTATTCTCTATCTCGAGAAGCTGTCTTGCACCCTCTATATATGTTATCAGCTGCAATGACAGTCCCTCATATACCTGATTCAACTTAAATTCCTTGGCGCTGCTCTTATAATCAACAACTCTATAAGAAATGGTATCATCCGCTTCCTTTACATCAAGTCTGTCAATCACACCATCAAACTTTACCCGGAATCCATTATTAAGCTTAAAATACTCGTTACCATCTTTTGCAAGAACAAAGCGATACTCGTTTTTATTCGGCCTGTATCCCGAAAGAAGCGCCTTACTCTTTATCTGTTCCGTGGTTCTAAGAAGGATCTTACGAACAGTATTTATAAGATACTCCTTCCTTTTACTCTCCTTTAATTCCGCATCATTAATTGCATTTAGCGCCTCGTCTACTGCTTTATTGATGAATTCCTCCCGTTCATTATCCGTTACATCGGTATAATTTTTGCCAATTCCCGCAATCAGTTTACCATATATCTCTATTGCCTTATGAGCAAGAGTGCCTCGCTTTAACACATCAAATTCGCCTGTCTCGCGCTCATATAAGCCAAGTCCGTAGGTCAGATAATAACTCATAGGGCATCCGGCATATCTCTCAAATCTGCTGATACTTCCCTTGATATCCGTTCCGTATAGCTTAAGGGTCTCTTCAGGCGACAGATTCCTGTAGCTCTTTGCGAAATCCGGTGCAGTTACTATCTTTTTAAGGATATTTCTAAAGATTCCGTTTCTTGACAGATAAGCAATACACGCTCTGTCGTTATCGTCAAGCTCTGTTCCTGCTGAAAGTTTCTTTAATGCACGTGAAAAATCAAACTGCGGGCTTATACTGATTGATTTAATATCATATTCAAGTTTATCCGCACCGTACATTTTTTCCAGCTTTCGGATAAGATATGCGGGCTCAAGCGTTTCACCACCCATATCCACCATTGAATACGTTATAAATATACTTTCCTTAGGCTTTGTCATAAGCATATATAGATAGAATTGCTGTATAAAAGCTCTCTCGCGCAAAGATGGTGCAAGTCCTATATCGTGCGCTTTTAACAATTCCCGGTCGTTACTTGTAAGGCAAACAGAACCTCCCTGAACGCGCGGAATAACGCCCATATTTACTCCCGTTAATATGAGTGTACTGATATTCTCTATTCTTGTTCTCTCAATATCGCCGATTATTACGCAATCGCGTCCCGGAGGTATTGTCGCAACCTTAAGATGATCTATTCCCGCATTAAGAATAAGTGCATAATCTTCAAATGAAATTACGGATTCTCCCAGAAGCGATACGTATTTCTCGAGCAATCCCATAAATATGCCGTATATTTGCTCTGTTTCTTTTTTCTTCTTGATATCATCGGATTCGTTCTCGTCAAACCCGGTGCAGAGTCTATATAGCTTCTCTTCTGAACCATTGTTTCTTATCATCTCATACAGCTTAATCGTATAATCCTTTACCGTCACCTGCTTTTCATGCGAAAGTTTCCTTAATTCGGTAAACGAAACCACGATTTGCTCCCTCGCCTTATTAAGCCGGTAAAGGTCATCATCCGTCATGGCGTCGGTTTTAATTGTAAAAGGCTGCGAAAATTTCTTGTAATTTCTCACCCTGTATGCAAGACAATAGTTTTCAAGTTCTTCGACATCCTTTTCCGGAATATCCGTAAAACCGGTTTTAAGATATTCAAAAAGCGCATCAAAAGAAAAATCTTCGTCGACTACCGACAATAAGCTTTTTACGTATTGTATAAATATATTATTGGACACCGGTTCCTTCTCATCTATGAAATAAGGAATCCCTGCGTCTTCAAATACTTTCCCCGCGTAATCCGAATAAGTCGCAAGATCGCCCGTACATATGGCAAACTCCTCATACCGTTTTCCCTTCCGCACACCATCTGTGATAAGACTTACGGCAAATTCAAGCTCTTCTTTCGGGTCGCGGCACTTTTTCACATATACACTTTCATTATTACCATCAAATCTCGCATTACGGTTCTTAAATATATTTTTTTCGAGAAAAGCAAGTCCCGGTGCATTAACGAAACGTCTTTTTGCCGGGTCTTCCATATACCAATAGTCATTAACGGTAACCCCGGTCTTACCCGCAAGGTTAACCAGGTTCTGTATAAAAGTTGCGCTTAAATAGTATAAATCCTGAACACTCTTAATCTTAAGGGGGTCCTTTGCAGGATCCATAAGGCATGTCACATACATATCAGAACACAGCGGCATGAGCTTTTCCAAGAATACGAGCTGAATTGGTGTAAATCCCGTATATCCGTCAAATGCAACTATTGCATCCTTTAATATCTTTGATCTGTCCGCAATATCCGCCAATCGCAAAAGAAGCTTCTCGGAAGTCACAAAAGTTCCCTCCATTTCTTCCATAAGGCCTTCGTATAATGTGAGAAGATCATTCAACTTATAGCTTAAATTGCTTTCACCTGTTTCATCAAGAAATCTCCTTATATCGGAAGGTTCTATGTGATATTGCAGGAATTCCGTTATTATCGACTTAATCTCGTCCAGATACTGTGGTCTGTCGATTCGCTTTTTAAGAACACGTAATTTGTCATTATCTTTAATTGCGACCCTGCGCAGTAAAAGAATCTTACCTATATCCTCAAGCACGCTCAAATTGGAAATATTAAGTTCCTCAAAGACACGATAAGAAAGACGCTCGAAGGACAGTACATCAACATTCATGATGCAATGATTCTCCGAGCGCATTACCATCTGCCTTTGCGTACTTAAAGTAAACTGCTCAGGGACAAGATAGAGATATGTCTTATCAGGGTTTGCCTTAGCTTCTTTCAATATATGGTCAATGAGGCAGCCGGTTTTACCGCTGCCTGCATTGCCAAGGATAAGATTTAATGCCATATAGACTCCTTAAAATCTTAATTCTTTAATAATTACTTACGGTTATTAGCCATAAAAGCTTCAATCTCATCAGGTGTACGGATGATATCCTTAGATATTACTTCGCAACCTGTCTCTGTAATAAGAAGATCATCTTCGATACGAATACCGATACACTCTTCATCGATATATAATCCCGGTTCATCTGTGATTACGCAACCCGGACGAAGCTTAATTCCTTCTGCAGTAGATGCGTCATGTACATCAAGTCCGAGATGATGTCCCACACCATGCATATAGTACTTGCCAAGTTCGGAATCTTCCTTGATAAGTCC
Organism: Lachnospiraceae bacterium; assembly: GCA_024694785.1. Classification (GTDB taxonomy): domain Bacteria; phylum Bacillota; class Clostridia; order Lachnospirales; family Lachnospiraceae; genus XBB1006. The sequence goes on along the minus strand of JAILJL010000084.1, from coordinate 8,731 downwards.
GAGTTCCTTGGCACCTTCTGCCAATACTTTCTTACACTCGTCATTAAGCTCTCTTAATGTCATACCCGGCTTTGCAATACTTGCAATATGGCGGTTTGCCTTAAGTACTACTTCATATACCGCACGCTGTCTGTCCGTAAATTTACCGTTAATAGGATATGTTCTTGTTATATCCGAACACCATCCGTCTGCCTTGGAACCAAGGTCAAGTAAAAGAAGGTCTCCATCTTTGCACTCACATCTATTTGTCTCATAATGAAGCATCGTTCCGTTATATCCTGAACCTGCAATTGTCTGGAAGGAAGGACCCGAAGATCCAAGATAATGAATTGTATATTCATAAAGTGCCTGTGCCTGATATTCCATCATTCCCGGCTTAAGTTCCTTCATAACTGCCTCAAGTCCCTGACGTGTCATATCAACGGCATGTGCTATTCTCTTAACTTCTTCCTCATCCTTTGACATACGAAGATATGCGATAATATCATATGCATTCATAAGCTTGATAGAAGGATTCTTCTTATGGAACGAAAGTGCCTTCTTATGGTTGAAATCAAATTCTTCCGAAGCGTCGTGATGATAAAGATCAAAGTATGCAGCCTTAACCGCACAGGTTGTAAGAAGACGCGCAAACATACTGTCAAAGCTCTCGATATATGCTACCACATCAACACCGCTTATCTCCTTTGCCTCATCCTTTGTAAGCTTCTTGCCGAACCATTTTTCATTTAACGGATCTGCCTCTTCGATGTAAAGAGTTGTCTTAACTTCTTCTCCCGTCTTATCGATAAAAAGACACATATTGTCTCTGTCGATGTCGGTAAGATAACGGAAGTTCTTGTTAACCTCAAATTTGAAGTACTCATCTTCGCTTACATGTACTTCTTCGCCGGAATAAAGAACCAATACGCTTCCTTTCTCCATTCTGTCGATTACCGCCTGACGACGCTTCTTTAAGCATTCTACACTCATTTTAATTCCTCCTGATATTCCCCTTATTCCGGATATTCCATTCTATCCCCGGTAATATTTAATAATACTTCTTTATAATACTTCTCAGACACATACTTGGCCATAGGAAGATTAAGATCCAGGTAATTACCGCAATCTCTTGCAGACTGTCCCGGAATCTCTCCCTCGTAATCTGCCATCCACTTAAACATCTTCTTAAGCAACTCAATTATATCCTGTGACTTAAGATCGCCCGCAAGTATAAGATAGAATCCCGTTCTGCATCCCATCGGTCCGAAATAGATACACTTATCCTTCCACTCGCTGTCATTTCTAAGATACGTTGCCCCAAGATGCTCCATCGCATGCATCTCCGCGGTATTGATCACCGGCTCTTTATTGGGACGCGTGATTCTTATATCAAATGTCGTGATAATATTACCATTAACATTATCCCTTCTTGATACATATACACCCGGCATAAGCGTCAGATGATTAACGGTAAAAGAAGCTATCTTCTCCATACTATTCCCCCTTTGGACGTCTTAATGGTATTATCATAATCAATGCAACAAGCACATATATAAGCATAACCGCAACGACCTTCATATATGTACCGAAGCTGTCATATATTCTTCCTGCTATAGTCGATGCAAATGACGCGATTATAAGATTTGTATTGGTTATCGAATAGTTGATCGCGAAATTCCGTCTTCCGAAGTAGTCACTTATAATTGCCGAATTGATTGTCGGAACGGCACCATAAGCAATTCCGCAAATGACGAATCCTATAATTGCAGATATCGTCGTATTATGAAGAAGTGCCAGTATAAAGCACCATCCCGCAAGTATATACGCCGCCACATCCATTACCATTACGGTTCTTGCATTTAGCTTGTCAAAAAGCGCTCCGAATATAACTCTTCCGAGTCCGTTTGCTATAGCAAGCACTCCGACTATAGTTGCAATATCGCCCGCACCGATCTTATCATTAACCTGGGTCACAATTCCGCTTGCCTGTGACACGATTGTAAGTCCCGCACCGGTTGTAAGAATTGCCCATACGTAATAGATAATAAATGCCTTATAGCCTATCATTTTCTTAGGCTCAAGCTCTGTTGCAGGCTCCTTCTTGGCTTTCGCCATTCCTTCTACCTTGTAATTATCGGCGGGACCCTTGAACATGAAGCTTAAGATTGCCATAATGACGAAGGCCGCAATTGCAAATAACTTAAATGTAGTTCTCCAGAGCGATATACTGCCTGAAGACATGGCAACAAAAAGCTTACCGACTATAAAGCTTGAGATTCCGAATCCCATAAGCATAATACCCGAGATGAATCCCTGCTTATCCGGGAACCACTTCGATATATTGCTCATTACGACATTATATATGATTCCCGAACCAAGTCCCGATATGATTCCAAATCCTATGTATAAAAGCGCTACACCCTTCGTATATGACGCAATTACAAGTCCCATTGATAACATAATCGTCGCAGGCACAAGTAAATCACGTACCGTGCTCTTCTTTCCGATTATTCCCGCTATCAGGCCCCCGAGACAAAAGGTGATCATTACAAGCGTAAAAGTAAGAGACAAGGTTCCCTGCGCTATCACCAATTCTTTATTGATGACAGCTGCCATAACCGACCATGCATATATGAAACCTGCCATAAGAAGCATGATCACTCCCATTACGGCATACGCTGTTCTATTAAGACTTTTCATTATTCCCCTAATCTCCTGATAAATTCCTTTGTAAGGTTCAAAGAATGCTCTGCAGCCTTTGCCTCAAATGTCGGATAATCCTCCTCGGCACTGTTGTCTGCTTTGTCAGAAATAACCCGTAAGATAAGGCAAGGTACCTTATTAATGTATGCAGTATGTGCAAGCGCCGCGCCTTCCATCTCGGCACATATACCATCAAAGGTATCCTTCAGTTCCGTCTTTAAATCACTGTCACTTACGAATATATCTCCGGTAAGCACTCTTCCTTCAAACACTTTGATATCCGGATTAACTTTCTCGCAGCTTTCCTTCGCTATCTTTCTAAGCTTCTCATCACAAGGGAAAGCAAATACATCCATTCCCGGAACCTGTCCCTTAGGGTATCCGAAAGGTCCAACCGACATATCGTGTTCCACTGCCTCTGTAGCAAGCACTACATCACCTATATCGATTGCCGGATTTAAAGACCCTGCAATTCCGGTATTAAGCAGATAATCAGGATGATAATTATCAATAAGCGCCTGTGTCATTGCTGCCATATTGACTTTACCCACTCCCGACTGACATATGACTACATCGGTATTACCTATCTTACCCGATACAAAGGTTCTTATTCCTACCTTCTTCACAATGGGCTCGACCGTAAGTCCGCTGATTAATCCCCGTACTTCGGACTCCATCGCTCCGATTATACCAATTAACATATATAACTCCTACTCACTCTTAGTAATATCTCCACCAAAAAACTTGATAGAAAGCTTTGCAATCGTTCCGTCTGCATAAAGTTCGCCGAGTGCCTTATTAACTGCCTCTATAAAAGTCTTGTTTCTATCGGATTTCTTAACAGGAAATGCAACCTTTGACGCATCCTTTGTCGATGCAACAAGCTTGATGGCTGCATCCGGATGCTGAGTAAGATAATCATAATAAGATACATCTGCATTGAGTGTAGCATCGATTCTTCCTGCGATTAAAAGTTCGATTGTCTGTGCAAGATCGTCAACACCTGTTACGGTTGCTCCGTAGCTTTCCGCAAGCTTAGCGTAAGTAGACTGTAATGTATTGGCAGTTGTCTTGCCATCCAGATCTTCGAAGCTCTTAATCTCCTCATTTGATGCCTGAACTATCAAAGCTGTATGAATATATGCGTAAGGATCGCAGAAATAATACTTCTCTTCTCTCTCCTCATCGATCTCTACGCCGTTGGCTGCAATATCATATCTTCCGGACTCAACGCCTGCCAGGATTCCATCCCATTCAACTTCTACAAATTCTGCCTTAAGGCCCATCTTCTCGCATACTGCCTTTGCAACTTCGATATCGAATCCCGTAAGAATATCGTTTTCATCATGATATGTCCAAGGTGCCCATGTTCCTTCTGTTGCAATTATAATACTTCCTCTCTCTGTTACTTCTTCAAGAAGTGTCTTCTCCGCACTCTCCTCACTTTTACCACATGCCGTAAGTGATAACATACCGATGCACATAGTCAAAATAAGTAATAATGATAATAATCGCTTCATCTTCTTTCCTCCTAATTGTCGTGATTAATTATTGCCAAGAACTCTTTGGTTCTTTCTTCTTTTGGGGATTTGAAGAACTCTTCCGCCGTATTGCTTTCAAGTATCTGTCCGTCCTCCATAAATATAACTTTCTTCGCGACATTCGCCGCAAAGTTGAGTTCATGTGTAACGACCACCATGGTCATTCCTTCTTCTGCCAGATCCTTCATTACGGAAAGTACCTCTCCTATAAGTTCGGGATCGAGTGCAGATGTCGGCTCATCAAAGAAAATAACTTCCGGACTCGTGGCTAATGCCCTTGCTATAGCCACTCTTTGCTGCTGTCCTCCCGAAAGCTCATTAGGATAGTGATCCTTCCTGTCAAGAAGACCTACCTTATCAAGCATCTTAAGGCCAATCTCCTCCGCAGTCTTTTTATCCATCTTTCTTGCAACCGTAAGCCCTATGGTCACATTCTGCAAGGCTGTAAGATTACGGAAAAGATTATAATTCTGGAATACGAAAGCCGTCTTTTTCCTTAATCTGTTAATGTCCTTTTTCCTTATCTTATGAAGATCGAATTCTTCATCATCAAAGATAAGCACTCCGCTATCAGCCTTCTCAAGAAAGTTCATGCATCGAAGCAAAGTCGTCTTGCCGGAACCGGATGACCCGAGAACAGCTATAACATCGCCTTTATTAATTGTAAAATCAATACCCTTAAGCACCTGCAAGTCACCGAAGGATTTATGTATATCTTTAACAGTAAGCATTATAACACTCCTAATCAAGTGCACGTAAGCGACGCTCCCATACGGTCTGCACTTTTGTAAGAATAGTGCAGAATATAAGATATATAAGCGCAACTTCAATGTATAGCAGCAATGGTTCATAAGTTCTTGCCACTATACGCTGTGTAGCCATGAACATCTCCACAACCGTAATGTTGGCTGCAAGTGAGGTATCCTTGACAAGTGATATAAGCGAATTGGACAAAGGCGGAAATGCCGTACGCAATGCCTGCGGCAATACTATACGGAATATTATCTGCATATAACTCATACCTACACAATATCCCGCTTCTATCTGTCCCTTGGGCACTGCCTCTATGGCCGCCCTTATATTCTCTGCATCATAGGCACCGGTATTAAGTGAAAATACTATGATTGCGGCAGGAAAAGGATTAAGCAGTACACCGAGGCTCGGTAATCCAAAGAATATAACGAACAACTGGACCAAAAGCGGTGTTCCTCTTACTATCCATATATAAAAGCGCGCAATGTGGCGCAACACCGGCACCCTTGCATACTGCACAAGTGCCGCGAATACCGCTATCACAAGCGATATCGAAAAGGAAATCAACGTTAAAGGAATCGTAACTTTGATACCCGGTACAAAGATTTTCCCGAACGAATCAAAAAATATCGTGACCAGTCGTTCGGAAAACTGTAACGTATTTACAAAAAATTCTGCCAAAACTATTACCTCGTATAAGAAAGCAAATTAACCCATATGAATAATGGTATCATTTTTAACCTATCTAATCAAACAAAATCGTCAGTTTTTTCATCTTTTTGTGGATTTAAAATTATAGGTATTATATACTACAATTATAATGTTTTACTTAAGGGAGGATCAGTAATGGCAGAAAAATTAGTTAAAAGATCCGAGGTTCCGGTTGAACTTACCTGGGACCGGTCTTTAATCTACAAAACCGACGACGATATGCGTAAGGATCGCGACAAAGCAAAAGCGCTTGCAGACAAAATTCTTAATGACTACAAGGGTAAGCTTAATAACGCCGATACTATCAATGCATGTCTTAACGACTTTATGGAGCTTATCCGTCTTATCACTTTGGTTTCCAACTACAATTCACTCGGTGTCTCCGTAGACTATACCGACGGTAAATTGCAGCAGGAAGATAACGCAGCCAATATGGTCATTTCCGAGGCCATGAGTAAGATAAGCTTCATTCCTGTAGAAATCTCTTCTCAGGATCCTAAAGTTATCGACGAGGCAATCAACAAGGCTACAGGTGCCAAGAATTACTTAAAGGACCTCTTAAGAGAGAAACCTCATATGCTTTCGGCAGAAGTTGAGCGTGTACTCGCTGCTTTCGGTCCGGTTATGGGAGCTTCCTATACAGGATACGAGACAACCAAAATGGCTGATATTCAATTCCCTGATTTTGAGGTTGACGGCAAGACATATCCTCTTGGTTACTCACTTTTCGAAGATCACTACGAGTACGTAACAGATACCAAGGTCCGTCGTGCCGCTTTTGACGCTTTCTCCAAGAAGATTGCAGAGTATCAGAACACAACAGCAACCTATTATCAGACCAACATCTTAAAAGATAAGATCAATTCTTCATTAAGAGGTTATAAGGATGTCTTTGAATACTTACTCTTCAACCAGAAGGTAACTAGAGAAATGTATGACCGCCAGATGGATACAATTATGGCTAAGTTGGCTCCGCATATGCGTAAATATGCGAAGTTATTGCAGAGGATCCATAAGCTTGACAAAATGACATTCGCAGACCTCAAGCTTGCGGTAGATCCTACGTATACTCCTTCTGTTGACCTTAAGGGTGCCAAGGAATATTGTATGAAGGGCTTATCTATCTTAGGCGATGATTACGTAGATATGGTAAGAGAAGCATTCGATAACAGATGGATTGACTTTGCTCAGAATATCGGTAAATCAACCGGTGGTTTCTGCGCGAGCCCTTACGGCAAGAATTCATTCATCCTTCTCTCATATCACGGTGAGATGAGCGATGTATTTACATTGGCTCACGAGCTCGGTCATGCGGGTCACTTCAGAGCTTGCAACAATGCCCAGTCAATTTTTGATACCGAAGTTTCAACTTACTTCGTAGAAGCTCCTTCAACAATGAACGAGCTTATTATGGCTAACTATTTAAAGACCACAAGCGGTGACAAGAGATTTAAGAGATGGGTATTATCAAGCCAGATTCAAAATACTTACTTCCATAACTTCGTAACCCACTTTATGGAAGCATATTATCAAAGAGAAGTATATAAAATCATCGATGCGGGCGGTTCCGTTCAGGCAGATACCTTATCGGAAATCTTCAGGAATTCTCTCGAGAAATTCTGGGGTGATGCGGTAGAGATCAATGACGGTGCAGAACTTACATGGATGAGACAGCCTCACTACTATATGGGACTTTACTCATATACATATTCCGCAGGACTTACCGTTGCAACCGCAGTTGCACGTCGTATTGAGAAGGAAGGCGCTCCTGCCGTTGAAGACTGGAAAAACGTACTTCGTGCAGGAAGCACACTTGATCCTGTAGGACTTGCAGCACTTGCAAAGGTTGATATCACAACAGACAAGCCTCTTAATGACGCTATCGATTACATCGGAGGCATCATTGATGAGATTATCGCTCTTACAGACGAACTCGGTGAATAAAATACATCAAAAAGTGGCTACATCTCAACATGTAGCCACTTTTTAATACATATAATTACTGTTCATCCTGCATATTGGCAAGCTTTGCAGCCTGATCTGCCGCAACAAGGCTGTCAACGATCTCCTGAATATCTCCGTTCATAACCTTATTAAGAGTATATAACGTAAGGTTGATTCTGTGATCTGTAACTCTTCCCTGAGGGAAATTGTAGGTTCTTATCTTCTCGGATCTGTCACCGGTTCCTACCTGACTTTTTCTTGCCGCAGATTCGGCAGCCTGCTGCTTCTGCAACTCAAGATCGTATAACTTTGAACGAAGGAGTGCAAAAGCTTTCTCCTTGTTCTGTAACTGTGACTTCTCAGTCTGTGAATATACAACGATTCCCGAAGGATAATGCGTAAGACGAACCGCGGAGTCAGTTGTATTGACGCACTGACCGCCATTACCGGACGCTCGCATAACATCGATTCTTATATCTTTTTCATCGATATGAACATCTACGTCTTCTGCTTCAGGCATAACCGCAACAGTAATCGTGGATGTATGAATTCTTCCGCCCGATTCCGTCTCCGGAACTCTTTGTACTCTATGTACACCCGACTCGTACTTCATCTTGGAATATACGCCGTTACCGGATAACATGAAATCAACCGACTTCATACCACCGATTCCGATATCTTCAAAGTCAAGTGTCTCAACCTTCCAATGCATGCTCTCGGCGTAATGCGTATACATTCTGTATATCTCTGCCGCAAATAAAGCAGCTTCGTCACCACCGGCACCCGCTCTTATCTCAACGATAACATTCTTATCATCATTAGGGTCCTTAGGAAGAAGAAGAATCTTAAGCTCTCCTTCAAGCTTCTCTATTCTGTCCTTTGCATCATTTAATTCAGCCTTGGCAAGTTCCTTCATCTCAGGATCCGATTCTTCATCAAGAAGAAGCAAAGAATCTTCTTCATCCTGTTTGGCTTTCTTATATGCCTTATATGTCTCGACAATCGGTGTAATCTCAGCCTGCTCCTTCATAAGCTTCTGAAATCTCTTGGAATCATTGGCAACTTCAGGCTCACTTAAATCTCTTAAAATCTCTTCA
>JAILJL010000067.1 GCA_024694785.1 Lachnospiraceae bacterium | reverse complement strand
CACGAATAAGATCATAAGAACCCGAACGTCTTAATTCCTCAATCTCGTGCGCTTTTTTACCGAAAATCTTGATATTATCATTGCCGACCAGTTCGGAAATTTCTACGTTGGCACCGTCAAGGGTTCCCAAAGTAATCGCACCGTTCATCATGAACTTCATATTGCCGGTTCCGGATGCTTCAAGTCCTGCCGTAGATATCTGCTCGCTTATCTCTGCTGCAGGATAGATAATCTGCGCATTCGATACTGCGAAGTTCTCGACGAAAGCAACCTTAATCCTACCCTTGACATCCGGGTCGTTATTAACAACATTCGCAACCGAATTGACGAATCTTATTACATCCTTTGCAAATGCGTATCCCTGCGCAGCCTTACCGGCAAAAATATATGTTGCCGGCAGCATATCGTACTTAGGATCATTCTTAAGCTTATTGTAATAATAGATTACCTTAAATACATTAAGCAGCTGTCTTTTATATGCATGGAACCTTTTTACTTGTATATCGAATACGGATGAAGGATCGACTATTACACCCGACGTATTCTTAATGTATTCCGCAATCCTTTCTTTATTACTTCTCTTTACCTTATCAAAGTCAGTAAGGAATGCCTCGTCGCTCTCGAGCTTGATTAATTCCTCCAGCTTCTGGGGCTCTGTTATCCATTCGTTTCCTATTCCGTCATTAATAAGCTTTGCCAGCTTCGGATTCGATTCAAGCAGGAATCTTCTGTGGGATATGCCGTTTGTCTTGTTGTTAAACTTCTCGGGCGATACCGTGTAGAAATCCTTTATCGTATCGTGCTTTAATATCTCGGTATGAAGCTTGGCAACACCGTTAACCGAATGACCGGATATTATGGAAAGATTGGCCATTTTAACCTTACCATCCCAGAGAATTGCCGTACTGGCGATTAGCTGCTGTGCGTTCTCCTTATCCCGCGGAAATTCTTCTCTATATCTTCTGTTAATCTCTTCTATAAAGTTATATACACGAGGGATAAGCGATTCTATAAGAGATATCGGCCATGTCTCCATAGCTTCCGGCAATACCGTATGATTCGTATAAGAAATCGAAGTATTAACCGCATGCCATGCAGTATCCCAATCGAGCTTCTCTTCGTCGATTAGAATCCTAAGAAGCTCCGGTGCACAAAGTGCGGGATGCGTATCATTCGTATGAATCGACATGTGTTCGCCGAATTCCATCCATTTGTCGTTACCATAACGCTTCTTATATGAGTCGACGATATTTCTAAGGCCCGCCGCAACGAACATGTACTCCTGCTTAAGTCGTAACACCTTGCCGGAACCATCCGTATCGTCAGGATATAGAAGCGTCGATATTGCCTCTATGTCGGACTGGAACTTCATTGCCTTGGCGTAATCACCATGGTTAAAAGCATCCATATCGAAGTCTTCCTCCAGAGGTTCTGCCGCCCAGAGCCTTATAATCGTAGCATTCTTTCCGCCGTAGCCTACAATCGGCACATCGTACGGAACTGCAAGTATCTTATCCGCATCATCCCAGCTGAACCAGAATTCGCCGTTTTCTTCATGTCTTTCTACGTGACCGCCGAATTTAACCACTACGGCATCTTCTATCTTTCTTGTCTCCCACGGATAACCTTTTTCCATCCAGTCATCGGCAACTTCCACCTGGCATCCGTCTTTAATAGTCTGCTTAAAAAGTCCGAATCTGTACCTGATTCCGTTACCATATCCGTGCATACCGAGGCTCGCCATCGAATCCATGAAGCAGGCTGCCAATCGTCCGAGACCACCGTTACCAAGTCCCGGATCCTTTTCCTCGGCACAGATATCTTCAAGGCTCTCACCCATAGCTGCAAGCCCGTCTTCTACCATATCCTCTATTCCGAGATTGATAAGGTAATTCTTAAGAAGCTTACCAATAAGGAATTCAAGCGAGAAATATACAACTCGCTTATCATCCGCCGTAGGTCCCGTCTCCGCCTGATACTGTATCTGCCTTATGTGGTCGAGAAGAAGCTTGACAAGTACATCATAGCGTTCTCTTGATGTGGAGTCCTCAAATTCTCTTCCGAGCTCTGAGAGAAACTTCCTCCTGTACATAGTCATGAATTCTTCTTTATCGTGAAAAATCTGCTCTTTATACATATATTGTCCCCTTCTTCTTATACGTCTTTTCTATATCGTCTGCGTCATAAAATACTTGATGCCGCGCTTTGCTTTTCTCCTTATCACGATTCCCGCAAGCGGTGGGATTGTAAGGCTTATATAATATCCCTGCCCGTGATAATCACCTTTTTTGCTCCTTATTATGCTCTTGTTAAGCTTGCCGGAGCCTCCGTACAATTCATCATCCGAATTGAATATCTCTTCGTAATTGCCGTCCTTTGATACTCCGACGCAGTAATTCTCGTATGTCGTCGGCGTAAAGTTAAGGATGCAAAGAAGATCGTCGTTCTCGTTCTTACCCTTACGCACATATGAGATTATTGACTGCTCATTGTTATCGGCATCCCGCCATTCAAATCCGTCCCAGGAGTAATTAATCTCCCAAAGCGCTTTTTGCTCCTTATAGAATCTGTTCATCTCACGGACGAATTCCCGATGCATTCTATGCGTCTCGTAGTTTTCCGGCAAAAACCATTCAAGTGATTCATAATAACGCCACTCAATGAACTCCGCGATCTCGTTACCCATGAAATTAAGCTTCGCCCCCGGATGCGTCATCTGATACATGTATAGAAGCCTTAGTCCTGCGAACTGCCTCCAATAATCTCCCGGCATTCTTCTTATAAGCGAGCACTTGCCGTGCACAACCTCATCATGCGAAAGCGCCAGTATGAAGTTCTCGTTAAACGTATACATCATTGAAAAAGTCAGCAGCTTATGATTGCCGGGCCTATACGGAAAATCGGTCTGCATATAATGAAGCGTATCATTCATCCATCCCATATCCCACTTATAATGGAATCCCAGGCCTCCGTCCGCCGGCGGATAAGTCACGAGCGGCCACGCCGTGCTCTCTTCCGCAATCATCATGATGCTTTTATCATACTTGCCCATGTTAAGATTAAGGCTCTGCAGGAAGCTTACCGCATCCGGATCTTCTTCCGTTCCTTTTTCGTTATATACTTTGTCCTTCTTGTCCTCTACACCAAAGTTAAGGTAGAGCATACTCGTTACTCCGTCCATCCTTATTCCGTCTGCGTGATATACTTTTGCCCAGAACATGGCATTTGAAAGCAGGAAACTTCGAACCTGTCCCTTGCCGAAATCGAATTTGCAAGTACCCCATTGCGGATGCTCGCCTTTTTCGAAGAGCATCGTTCCGTCATAATGATAGAGGCCATGCTCATCTTTACAGAAATGGCCTGCAGGCCAATCCAATATTACACCTATTCCGTTATCATGAAACTTATCAACAAGATACATAAAGTCCTTAGGCTCACCATATCTTGACGTCGGCGCATAATAGCCCGTAGCCTGGTACCCCCACGATCCTCCGAAAGGATGCTCCATTACAGGTAAAAGCTCTACATGGGTATATCCCATCTCCACTACGTAATCAACAAGTCTCTGCGATAACTCCTTATACGTTAACTCCGAGCCATCTTCATGTGTTGCCCATGAGCCAAGGTGAACCTCGTATATATTAAGCGGCAAATCCATATGATCATGCTTTTTTCTTGATTTAATCCACTGCTCATCATGCCACTTATATCCCTCTATGTCATAACATACGGATGCAGTCTTCGGCGGAATCTCCGCATAATAAGCATACGGATCTGCCTTATATACTTTATTTCCGGCCTTGTCGGTTATAAGATACTTATATAGATCCCCTTCTTTGGCATCAGGTACAAAGCCTCCGAAGAATTCTCCGCTCTCGTCATGAACAAGGACATTTGCATCTTCATTCCAGTCATTAAAGGTTCCGACGACACTGACCTTCGCCGCATTCGGTGCCCAAGTCGCAAAAAGGTACCCATCCCTGCCATTAATTCTTACAGGATGCGTACCTAATCTCTTGTAACTTTCGCTCCAAGTACCCTCTTTAAATAAATAAACCTCTTCCGGTCCCGGAAATACCGTCATATTAAGCCTCCCAAAATGCGCATAATAACTGAGATTATTATACCGCAATTTGGGAGAATTTAACTTATTTAAGCCTCTTTATACACATAATTATCATAATTTTCCGTAAATTTGACGTCCTTTGACAAACTTATCCATAATAACAACGTCTGCGTCGTTATAACACATTCTCTCTATCCGCTCTCTTATCGACATATCGCGGGTCGAGAACATCTTACCATCATCTATTATAACCGCATCGAATTCATATCCTTCTTTAAAAGCACCCACCTTGCCAAAGTATCTTCCGCCGCCTTCAGTCGCAATGAAGAACACTTCTTCAAACGTCAATTGCTTAACATCTGTATCCACAAGCCTATAGTACATCTTAGATGCCTGAAGAGTTATGAGTATGGTCTTAAGCATATTCATTGAAGAACCTGCCGCAACATCGGTTCCAAGGCCCACATTAATACCCGCATCAATGAATTTACGTACAGGCGCAATTCCGGATGTAAGATTCATGTTGGAATCGGCACAGTGCGCGATATATGCACCATGCTTCTTTAATATCTCCATCTCTTTCTCATCCGAATATACACAATGAGCCATAATTGTCGGCCTTTCCGCCGTTCCCATATTACCAAATAATTCGTACGCGTTTGCATATGAAGTGGAATTCGGGACAAGCTCTCTTACCCATGCAATCTCGGACTTATTCTCGGATAAATGAGATTGAATGCGTAAATTGCGGCTATCCGCAAGCTTTCCTATCAAATTCAATAATTCATCGGAACAGGAAGGCACGAATCTCGGTGTAAGAATCGGCATTGTATTCTCATATCGTCCGTCAATCGCCATAAGCCAATCTTCCGTCGCTTTAATCGAAGCTTCGGCGCTTTGCTCTTGCAGATTCTCGCCACCATTTCTATCCATATTAACTTTACCGACATAAGTAACCACACCGGTATTCTCAAGCATATTCATAAGCTCGATCGTTGCTTCGTTATGAATGGTTCCGAATACTACCGCTCTTGTGGTAAAAGATCTTCTAAGATCTTCCGCGAAATAATTGTATGCTTTTCTCGCATACTCAATATCAGCATACTTTGATTCTTCCGGAAACGTATATGTATTAAGCCATTCAAGTAATTCCGCATCCATACCTATTCCCCGGAAGCTATATTGCGGCGCATGGGTATGAAGATCGGTCATTCCGGGAACTATAAGCTGCTTGCCGTAATTATATATAGGTAACATAGCGTATTGCTCCGGTAACTCGGCATATGCCCCTCGACATATCCCATCTTCGCACACAAGATATCCGCCCGATATCGTCTTTATCTCATTTTTGTTCTCGGAATAAGCTATCTCGCCTCTTGATACGAAGCTTCTGTCTGAAATATTCATACTTACAATCCTCCGAAATCCCGATATAGCAAAAAGAACCGGCAAAACTACCGGTTCTTCCAAAGCGGAGAAGGAGGGATTTGAACCCTCGCGCCGCTATTAACGACCTGCACCCTTTCCAGGGGTGTCCCTTCGGCCAGCTTGGGTACTTCTCCACATATAAGTAAAGCTCACGAAGTGAGATTTGCTTATCTAGCATTCGCCTCTATCGTACGGAGTACGATTTACATAGCGAATCTTCAATTACCTTGCCCTACATAAAAAGCATATTAAATTGAAAAGCGGAGAGGGCGGGATTCGAACCCGCGGTCCCTTGCGGGATCACTGGTTTTCAAGACCAGCTCCTTAAACCACTCGGACACCTCTCCATAACGTCACGCTTGACGCAACATCTATTCTATCATTTGCTGTTAATCGTGTCAACTAAAAAATCTTCTAATTGTATGTTTTTTTAATACAATTTCCGGCACTAATCTCTCTCAATTACCCTCAATACATCGATATTTTTACTTTTTGATTATCCGATGCCTAATTGTTATTAATTGCTTTCGTACTCGGTAAGCAAAGCCTTGGCAACCTCTATATCCTCAGGCGTGGTCACCTTGATGTTCTTGTAATCACCCTCTATAACTTTCGCCTTAACTCCGAGATAATTATATACAAAAGTCACATCATCAGTTGCAGGCCCCTTAACCGCACTTTTCTCGGCCAGATTATAGGCTTCCTTAATTAACGAAGTATCAAATGCCTGCGGTGTCTGTGCAATATACAATCTATCGCGGCGAAGCGATGCGGATACCATTCCGTCTTCCGTAGAGTATATTGTC
The DNA here is from genome assembly GCA_024694785.1 of Lachnospiraceae bacterium. GTDB lineage: Bacteria > Bacillota > Clostridia > Lachnospirales > Lachnospiraceae > XBB1006. The sequence continues at coordinate 7,266 of JAILJL010000067.1, read as the reverse complement.
TCTTTTGCAGGCACAGCCACGAGTACTGCTCTTTCGTGCTTAATCTCTTCTATAACTCTATTGATTAGAATGTAACTTATAAGCGGTCTCGCTCCATCATGGATAAGTACACGCTCCGCATCAAGTGCAAGTAAAAGCCCGTGCTCAACAGACTTCGTTCTTGTAATTCCTCCGGGAGTAACCGCCTTAACCTTGTTAAAGCCGTACTTTTCTACTATCTCGCTTTTAACATAATCAATATCTTCTTCCGGTACGACAAGCACTATATCATCAACTTCGCTTTCTTCAAAAGCTCTGACCGAATAGTACAAAAGCGGCTTATCGTTAATCTCCATAAACTGCTTTTTCGTATCGGAATTCATTCTTTTGCCGGAACCCGCAGCAACTATTATTGCCGTAACTTTATTATCCATATTCTCTCCTATCGCTCACCGAGTTTAAGATTCGGCACCGCATTAAGCGACCAATCCGCGAAATTACCTGCCTTATATTCGTAATATGCCGCAGCTCCTATCATTGCCGCATTATCCGTACAAAGAATCGGCGACGGATGATAGAATGTAAAACCATTCTCCTCGCAAGCCTTGCGGAATGCCTCTCGCAACGTACCGTTACTTGCAACTCCGCCTGCAATCGCAAACTTCTTCACATTCTCGGTCTTTGCCGCTCTCATGCCATGTTCCACAAGCACATCGCTTACCGCCTGTTGGAAAGATGCCGCAATATCAGCCTCATTATATTCTTCGTCTTTCATCTTGCAGCCATTGATATAATTAAGCACTGCAGACTTTAAACCGCTGAATGAGAAATCATACGGGCCATCGGCAACAACCGCACGCGGAAACTTGATTGCATCAGGATTTCCTTCATGTGCTTTTTTCTCAATCTTCGGGCCTCCCGGGTATCCAAGACCTATAGCACGAGCTACCTTGTCAAAAGCTTCTCCCGCAGCATCATCTCTGGTCTTGCCAAGAATCTCGTACTTACCGTAATCTGCAACATTCACAAGGTGCGTATGTCCGCCTGATATTACAAGACACATAAAAGGCGGCTCTAATTCCTTATTCTCTATATAATTGGCGCTTATATGACCCTCGATATGATGAACGGCAATAAGCGGCTTCTTGGCAGCATACGCAATAGCTTTTGCTGCAGATACGCCTACAAGAAGGGCACCCACAAGTCCCGGTCCGTAAGTTACCGCAATCGCATCCATATCGGAAAGCGTCATTCCTGCCGTAGTCAAAGCTTCCTCAATAACCTGATTTACACGCTCTATATGCTTTCTTGATGCTATCTCCGGCACGACTCCGCCGTATAATGTATGCAAATCTATCTGCGATGAAATGATATTACTTAATACCTCGCGTCCGTTTTTTACGACTGCAGCGGCAGTCTCGTCACACGAGGATTCAATCGCAAGAATAACTACATCTTTGTCCATTACTAATCTTCCTTCTTATTCTCGGTTACATAATATACTAAGATACGCCAATGATCATTCTCGTCTTTTCTCAATACATACTGCTGATTAACCGGCGTAGCACCATTCCTATCGCGCAGAAGGTAAGTGCATGTCACAAAGGCACATTCACCCTTATCATCCACATTCTTATATATTACTTCATCACTACTGCAGATAACCGCGGACACAAGCTTGCGCTCTGCGGCTCTATAGCTTTTGATATCATTCTTGATGCCCTGGTAGTACTGCATTGACGGATTATTATCCTGCAATTCCTTATCGAGAAGCTTAAACTGCTGATCCGCAAGCTTGGTAATCTGGTCCTCGCCGGGATCTTCATTGTAATAGCAGGTAAGTATCTCGTTAAAGTACTTTACAACCTCACGAGGCGTACTTGGATAATCATATTCGAGATCACGGTCCAGGCACTTCTCTATTGCGGTTCTGTTATCATCCTGATTCTGAGCACCGTTACCGCCCCTATGTGTAAGATAGTAATAGTATCCCAGTATAAGACCTGCGCAAATTATTGTAATTACAGCAATCTTAACTATTCTCTTAACGTTCATAACAAACCTCCTAATCCTCTTCGAAATTAAGCGTTACACTCTGACCATCTCTTGATAATACCGAATTCTCAAATATAGCCTTAACCTTCGGCATATACTCTTCCGCATGTACAAGCGACGGACTATAATGCGTAAACCATAATTCCTTTACATTGGCATCAGCCGCAATCTTCGCGGATTCATAAAATGTCATATGCTTAAATCCTTCTGCCTTTTCCTGCATCGAAGGATCGCAATACATTCCTTCAAGAATCGCAAGATCCGAATCTGTGGTCATCTTTGTTATAAGTCTGGTCGGTCTTGAATCCGTACAATAAGTAACCTTAATTCCCTTTCTCGCTCCGCCAAGTACCATATCAGGCGTATAGGTCTTACCATCTTCCGTTACCGTATCGCCTTTTTGCAGAACTTTCCAGAATTTAAGCGGTATTTCCTGTGCCCTGGCACGCTCGGGATCGAACTTGCCGCCTCTGTCTATCGAAAGCGTATATCCGTAGCAGTCCGTTCTGTGGACGCATTTAAAAGCATTGATTCTATATCCGTATAAGTTAAGCTCTTCAACCTCTTCCGTAAGCTCAATATACTTAATCGAAAACGGCAATTCCGGCGCTATAATCCTAAGTGCTTCAACAACTTCCTTAAGCCTCCTAGGTCCTACCATGGTAACCTCTTCGGTTCTTCCCGCATTACCCATGGTAAGCAAAAGTCCCGGCAAACCGCTTATATGGTCCGCATGATAATGCGTAAACAATATCACATCTATAGGCTTTGGTGAGATACTCTGCTTTTTAAGCGCAACCTGTGTACCCTCGCCGCAGTCAATAAGGATCTGACTTCCGTTATACCGAAAGATACATGAAGTCAATTTCCTGTTTGGGAGCGGCATCATACCCGCCGTACCAAGTAAACAAACATCTAACATATATTACCTCTTAATCTAAGTACATCTCCATTATATAAGCATTCTCACGAGGCTGCTCGTAGAAATCCTTACGTATTCCGAGCTTTTTGAATCCAAGCTCTTCATATAAGTGAATCGCAGGATCGTTGGATTCTCTAACTTCCAACAATACCCGCTTAATACCTGCCTTATTTGCTTTGGATAAAAGCGCACTGACCATATCGCGTCCTATACCGCGGTTACGCATATCAGGGTGTACGGCGACGTTTGTTATCTCCGCCTCATCAAGCACTCCATAATAGCCGCAATACCCCAGAATCACACCATTCTTCTCATAGACTATGAAGACATTACCGGGCATTGCCAATGCTGCTTCAAATCCATCTCGACTCCATGGCATGGTAAAACACATCTTTTCAATTTCGGATACGACTTCAAGGTCGTCCTTACTCATCCTTCGAATCATATATTCTGACCCATTCTTTCGTTACGCTCGCGCTCTGCCTGTGATAATCTTAAGTATTCCGGCCTCATCATGGAAGCCTTAACCGTCTTACCTTCCTTTATCATCTTTGACGCAAGCACACATACTGCTGCCGCACTCTGATACGACATATTCGCAGGCGCGTATGAATGCGCGCACTTAATCTCATTATCTATTGTATCCCTATATACCGGCACACCATCGCCAAGGAATACGACTTCTTTGCCGATTTCATTAAGCTTATTGATTAAATCCGTTATAGCAATCGCATCGGTATCAAGAATCGTCTTAAGTTCATCGCCCTCATATTCGAATACACCCGTATACACCTGCTCGCGCTTGGCATCCATGATAGGACATATTAATCCCTTCGTTGCATATAAGTTATAAGCAAGTGCCTTAACCGTCGGAACAGATACTAGTTCCTTGCCGGTTGCAAGTCCCAGTCCCTTTGCCGTTGCCGCACCTATCCTAAGACCGGTAAATGATCCCGGTCCTTCCGATACCGCAATATAATCCATGTCATTAACATCAATGCCGACCCTATCCATAAGCTCCGCTATCATAGGAAGCAATGTCTCAGAATGAGTCTTCTTAAAATTCGTTGTATATTCGGCAATTATTACATCGTCATCCATAACCGCAATAGACGCGGTTAACCCGGAACTCTCAATTCCAAGTATTTTCATTACATAACCTCCGTGACGGTAATCTTACGATAATCAAATCCCTTCGTAAGATCTTTCTCTATAAGAATCTCGGTATGCGCTTTGGGGATTATATCTTCTATAAGATTAGCCCATTCGATAAGCGACACGCCGTCACCATATACATATTCCTCAAAGCCTATCTCGTCCATTTCCTCAGGATCACCGATTCTGTATACATCGAAATGATAAAGCGGCAACCTTCCTTCATCATATACCTGAATAATCGTAAAAGTCGGGGAGTTGATAGGCTCCTTAATATCAAGTCCTTCGCCGAATCCCTTGGTGAATACCGTTTTGCCCACACCAAGATCGCCGATAAGCGTATATACCGAACCGGCTGTAGCTTTTGTTCCTATTTCCTTACCGAGAAGAAATGTCTCCTCTTCCGAATATGTCTCAAAACCCATATTTCTTAGGTCCCTTCTCGTCAAAATAACTCTTTAATAAAGCTGCCTTCTCACCAAGCTGATTCTTCGGAAATATAGTCGCAGCCTTAGGCGAAGTATATACATAAAATGCCTTCCCCGTCTCTTTAACCCGCATAATCTCGTTAAAGTTAAGATGGGTAGCAGTATTACCCACTTCCTCGTCGCCTTCTTCATGCTCTTTAAAATCAACATCAATTCCGTCTTCGTTAACCTTATAAGCCATTGTTCGCGCAAGCGGCATATGCGGCTTTGTCTGCACCTTGGACACAAGATACAAATTAATCGGCGTATAGAAAATAAGTAAAAGTCCCGCACATACATAAAGAAGAGTCGTCGGAAGATCCGTTGTCTTAACTGTATATATTGCAATGCCTACAACCAGAATTCCAAGCAAAGTAAAGACATACGTCTGGAATCTGTGATAATTATGATACAGATTAAAGCTGTACAAATCTTTTCTCGTAAGTGTAATATCAAATTCTATCTCTTTATTCTCGGACATCTTATATTCCTTTCATCGTAAGCTGAATTCTCTTCTTCTGCACATCTACGGACATAACCTTAACGTCTACGACATCACCTACCGATACGGCATCTAACGGATGCTTTATGTATCGCTCCGACATCTCGGATACATGCACAAGTCCGTCCTGGTGCACGCCTATATCGACAAAAGCTCCGAAATCTATAACATTTCTGACCGTTCCTTTTAGAACCATTCCCGGCGTAAGATCCGTTAATTCCATTACATCCGTCCTAAGAATCGGCTTAGGCATATCAAGACGAGGATCACGCGCAGGCTTATCAAGTTCCTTTACAATATCACGAAGTGAATACTCTCCGATATTAAGTTCTTCCGATAATGCTTTATAATCCTTGATCTTACTCGTTGCTTCATGCGCCTTCGCTGTTCCAAGCTCATCAAGACCGACTCCGAGCTTCTCAAGAAGGGCCTTGGCAATATCATAAGACTCCGGGTGCACACTCGTTGCATCCAAAGGATTCGCACCGCCCATGATTCTCATGAATCCCGCGCTTTGCTCAAATGCCTTCGGTCCTAATTTCGGAACCTTCTTAAGATCGCTTCGCTTGGTAAACTTACCATTCTCTTCTCTATATGTAACTATATTCTTTGCAATCGGCTTAGAAATACCGGAAATATATGAAAGAAGTGACGCCGATGCCGTGTTAAGATCCACACCGACCTTGTTAACGCAGTCTTCGACCACACCTGACAAAGCTTCAGTCAATTTCTTCTGATCCATATCGTGCTGATACTGACCTACTCCTATTGCCTTAGGCTCTATCTTAACAAGCTCTGCCAGTGGATCCTGAAGGCGTCTTGCAATTGATGCCGCACTTCTTTGTCCAACATCGAAATTCGGAAATTCTTCCGTTGCAAGCTTACTTGCGGAATACACGGATGCACCTGCTTCATTGACTATTACGTAGGATACAGGTTCCGCAATCTCGTGTAAAAGCTCTGCAATCACCTTTTCCGATTCGCGCGATGCTGTGCCGTTACCAACGGATATAAGGCTTATACCGTACTTCTTGATAAGAGCTTTCAGTATCTTCTTTGACTCTTCAACCTTCTTCTGCGGCTCGGTAGGGAAGATAACCGTAGTATCGAGAACTTTTCCCGTCTCATCCACAACTGCAAGCTTGCATCCGGTTCTGAATGCCGGATCCCATCCAAGTGTCACCTTGCCCTGAATAGGCGGCTGCATAAGAAGCTGGGCCAGGTTCTTACCGAATACCTTAATTGCTCCGTCTTCCGCATTCTCCGTAAGCATATTTCTTACTTCACGCTCTATAGACGGCGCAATAAGTCTATCGTAGCTATCCTCTATTGCCTCTGCAAGAACTGCTGCCGTCTCGGCCTTTTCATTAACTATTATCTGTTTCTTAAGATAATCGGTAAGACGCTCTTCTTCAACGAGTACCGACACCTTAAGAACTTTCTCCGCTTCACCGCGATTTAATGCAAGTACTCTATGACCTGCAATCTTTTTCACCGCTTCGGAGAAATCATAATACATATCATATACGGTTGATTCCGCGTCATCTTTGGCCTTGGATGTAATCATACCGTGTTCTACCGTATATTCTCTTATATATTTCCTGTAATCCGCATTCTCCGATATGGACTCTGCAATTATATCCTTAGCACCATTAATTGCATCTTCAGCATCCTTCACTTCCTTGGATTCATCAATATACTTTGCAGCTTCGTCTGCAAGAGGTGTATTAAGTCGCTGTAATAATATGATATTTGCAAGCGGCTCCAATCCCTTTTCCTTCGCAATTGTAGCTCTTGTTCTTCTTTTCGGACGATAAGGAAGGTATAAGTCATCTACCGCAACCATAGTAGTTGCAGCAATAATTGCCGCGCGAAGCTCATCCGTAAGCTTGCCCTGTTCTTCAATGCTATTTAATACCTGTTCCTTCTTCTCTTCAAGGTTTCTAAGGTATAATAATCTCTCATAAAGATTACGAAGCACCTCATCATTAAGGGCTCCCGTAACTTCCTTTCTGTATCTTGCAATAAAAGGAATCGTATTTCCTTCATCTATAAGCTTAACCGTCGCTTCAACCTGCGCCGGTCTTATTTTCAATTCTTCTGCTATTGCTTTAATTATGTCCATAATATATTCCTTTTCTTTTGTAGCATCTCATAACAAGTATCACATTTGCTCTATTTTATTA
>JAILJL010000057.1 GCA_024694785.1 Lachnospiraceae bacterium | reverse complement strand
CTTCGACAAAGATTATGTAACCGTCTTTCCTGGCCACTATGTCGACTTCGCCCGTCCTGCAACGGAAATTACGGCAGAGCACCTGATATCCGTGCATTTTAAGCAGCCCGGCAGCTACTTCTTCTTTCCTTGAGCCAACTGTTCTTTTGTTCATCAGCCCTCCATATTCATGCTTATTCTTAAGTAAACTTTGCTCTAAGCTTATCCATATCTGATACGTATACAAGTATCTCAGCCACCGCGTCATACAATTCCGGCGGTATAGCCTCACCTATCTCCAGCTTCGACAAAGTCTCCGCAAGCGGTGAATCTTCATAAAGCGGCACGTCCGCTTCTTTCGCGGTCTCAATAATCTTCTCCGCCACGGCACCCGTACCGGAAGCCACAATCTTAGGCGCGGAATCGCCTTTCTCATACGAAAGCGCGACCGCCGTTTTCTTCTTCTTAACTTCAGTTTCACTCATGCAATCACACTTTCACATCAAACGACTGCTTGGAATAATTAATCTTAGGCAACGGCATTCCCATGATCTTGGACAGGAAATCACCGTCGTTCTCGTCCTGCATCTTACTTGCGTCTATATTAACCTCAAATCCCTTATCATTTAATCTCTGAGTTAACATATCGATGTGTTCAAGGACGAGATCAAGAGATTTCTCATCTGCAAGCATGAAATGAGTAGATAATTTTTTCTGTCTTAATACGATATCTACATCCGTAGTACCAAGATGTTCCATCTCCAAATGCAGATGAGCGGTTATCTCCTGCTTAGGATCTCGCAGATTCTTCTTGTTGGTATATACGTATAGATCACCGGTTGCATGCTCGGACGCCATCTTAATCGGTATCTGCACATATTGATACAGATGATTGGCTTCATTGATGAATGAAAGATTATTCTTAATATCAGCAATATTTCTGGTAAGCTCTGCAGGTACACTCTTATTACCGGTCAAAGCCTCCTGAATTCTCGTAAGCTGCCGGTTCATCTTATTGTAGAATTTATCAACTTCTTCCTTATCTTCCATCTTATCAGGATTCATGAACCATTGTTCCTGCATCGTTTTAGCCAAAAGCTCTTTAACAGGTGCACTTTTGAAAAGTTCCTTAACCATAGCTTCAGGGACATCATTACCTTTAAGAATATTAACAAGATCATTTAACAGCCTGGTATATACTTTATCATTCGCTTCCTGTACCGGGAAGTCAATGCTTCCCGTTAATCCCTGCTGAATATTCCCGGAATTCACAGACGCATTTTCTATGTCGGCAGCGCCCTCATTTACTATAACATCACGATTATCTTGACTCATTAAATCTGGATTTAATATCGGCTTTGCATCGCCGATAAATCTCGCGGTAATCCCCTCATCATGATTAATTTCCTCATTAACCGTCTCCGTCTGAAGGCTCTGTACAACCTGTTGTTTATCTCCATCAACAGTTTCAGAAACTTTTCCGGCAAAACCAGGACCGGGTTCATTTACCCTATTCTCACCCGACAATTCACCCTTTATAATTTCGGTCATTTCTCTATCAATAACCGTTATCAGCTTATCGATATTTACTTTAGGCGCAGTTACGCCATCAGCAGGTGTTTCCACGAATTCTTCCGCCTTAATTACCGGTGTTGTCGAACTTGTTATATCTTGTTTTAATTCGTTTACACCCTCGGTAAGCGTCCTTGCCACCTGCAGGGCAGTTCTCGCGTCATCTGATTTTGCAATAACTTCAGGCAAATCCTTTGCAATATTATAAAGCGGAGTTTCAAGCTTGCCTTCACCATTATCATAAGCCTTAAGCTGCTCTATATTCATATCGTTAACAGATACTCCGAGCTTTTTTAATGTTGCAAGGGTATCTGTAGACTCTCCTTCAAAGAACACTGCGTTCTTAACCATACTTCCGACAGTATCCGGATCTAACGGAAGATTCTTATCCATCATGCTCTTAACCATCTCAATCGCACGATCCGTTACGTCAAATCCGGCACTACCCAAAGCTTTAAGTATTGTCGGTGACGCATTCTGGTTCTGGGTAAGAAGCTTAAGAGACAT
>JAILJL010000142.1 GCA_024694785.1 Lachnospiraceae bacterium | reverse complement strand
CCCATTATAAAATATGCCGTAACCGCATACTTTCCATCCTTTGACTTACCGATTACAATTCCTCTTCCCAGATAAGCATTACTCTTAAGTATGCCGTCCAATGATACTGCCTTCATATACTTCCTCCTATATATCCTTTATCCTTAATCATTAATCCACCTTGAAGCCCTTCATATGCTCAGAAAGCGTATCCGCAGTATTGGCGATATTCTCTGCCTCACTGGCAACATGCTCGCTGTTATCGGATACATTACCTGCAAGCGAAGTAAGGTTCTCGGCGGTTGCAAGTATTTCCTGAGTATTGGCAGACTGTGTTTCCGTAATTGCCGCAACGGAAGCTGCAACCTTGTCAATCTCCTGAACCTCTTTAACCATTTCCTTAACAATTTTACTTGCATCATCTATACTTGCATAGATATCATCAAAAGAACCTCCTACTTCTTCAACAAGTGTTGCTGACTGCTGAATAGCCTCAACAGACTTCTTTGTCTCTTCAATTGCATTCTCTATAAGAGCATTAATACCATCTGTAATGGACGAAATCTCTGTAACGGCGGTTGTAGATGTATCCGCAAGGTTTCTGACTTCACCTGCTACTACCGAGAATCCCTTACCGGCTTCACCGGCACGTGCAGCTTCGATAGCAGCATTAAGTGAAAGAAGATTGGTCTGGGATGCAATATTACCGATCATCTCTACGAACTTTGTAATCTCACCGGTTGAATCGCCAACCTTTGATACCGCACCGGCGAGTTTGCTTACCTCTTCCTCAATCTCTTTCATTGAGGCCTTAATCTTTTCCATACCCTCTTTACCGACAGCGGTTGTTCTTACAGTAGCATCCATCTTGTCTGCTGCTTCCTTGCCGCGTTTACCTGTTTCGGTTACGTTATTCGACAAGCTGATTGTGCTGTCCGCAACTTCCGTAATTGATTCCGCAAGCTGCTGTACGGTTACTCTAAGCTCATCCATCGAATTTGATGTAGAAGTAGCGGAAGACGAAAGCTCACTTGATACATTGCTACTTGTATCCGCCTGTAAAGCGAGTGTTCCGCTTATACCTGTGATTTCCTTAATAATCGATTGCATCGTTCCGGAAAACTCTTCAAGTTCTTTACCGATTACTGCAATCTCATCCGAACCCTTATTCTTAAACTTAATGGTGAAATCGCCTTCTGCCATCTTCTGAATGTTACCTGTAATTCCATAAAGAGGCTTAAGTGTTCTTGTTACAATAACACCGACTGCAATTATAATTATAATAACAAAAATAGCCGCAATAGCTATACCGAATACCATCATATCACGAGATGTATCTGTAATATCCGAATAAGGAACTACCGTAAGTACAACCCAATTAACGATCGGAACTGCATTTGCAACAACAACATATCGCTCTCCGCCAACAGTCAACTCATTTAAGTTACCGTCCGGATTTGCAAACACCTCGCTGCTCTTATTTAAGATATCGCTCTGCTCTTTAGCTTCGGTAAATAAAAGACCGAGAAGCTCTGCATCCCTGCAAGCAAGAATAGTAGCACTTTCTCCCGTTGAAATAAGCGTACAATATCCGTTATCAAGAACCGTATACTGCTTAATCTCTTCAGCAAGATCGTTAAGGTATACATCAATTGCCATTACAAGGTTATCGGAACCACCTGCTCTTACCTTACAGGAAGCACTTACACAGAGTTCTCCGGTTTGTGCATCTACATATGGTTCTCCGAATGACATTTCTTCATTCTGAAGGCCCTCTTTATACCAGTCTCTTTCATAGCATACCCAGCCTTCATCCGGTACCCATCCGGACTGATCGTAATACTTTCCGTTCTTGTCGCCCATATATACACCATACGGAACCTTTTCATCATAAGACAATGTACCATACAGATACATATTAATGAATGAATCTCCATATGGAGTAACAAGCTCTACGGCACCATGCATAATTTTTGCTTCTGCGAGTACCTCGCCGATATCATTCGATATTTTATCCGTACATTGTGAAGCCTGTGTCTTAAGCAGTTCCTCCGATCGCGTAGTAATCGTTGACTGCGCTTTAATAATTAAAAGCACCGCAATAACGGAAATCGCTACAACGACAAGCGGAATGATAGTAAGCGTAAGCTTTGCTCTGATACCAAATTTAACTTTGCTCTTGGCAATTTTCTTATCAGCTTTTACTTTCTTTTCTTTTTTGCCCATATTCATAACCCTTTCATGCTATAATAGTTATAAATTTATATATAAGAAAAGGAGGTCATTATGGCCGGCAATATCATATATCATATTGATGTCAACAGCGCCTTTTTAAGCTTCGAAGCAGCAAGGCGTCTTCGCGAAAACCCCGATGCGCCGGATCTTCGCATGGTTCCTGCTGTTATTGGCGGTGATAGAGAATCACGACACGGCATCGTACTTGCCAAGTCAATTCCCACCAAGCCGTATAAGATTACAACAGGCGAGCCTATAGCCTCTGCGCTCAAAAAATGTCCTTCTTTACTTATAATCAAACCTGATTATTACTTATATGTCGAATACTCCAATCAACTCATGGATTATCTTCGTACCATAGCTCCGACGGTTGAGCAATTCTCAATTGACGAAGCTTTTCTCGATATGACCGGCACCGGCCTTATATACGGCGACCCGGTAGAATTCGCATATAAGCTCAAAGACGAGATTAAATCCCGCTTCATGTTCACCGTTAATATCGGTGTATCAGAGAATCATCTCCTTGCCAAAATGGCTTCCGATTTTGAAAAACCGGATAAAGTCCATACTCTGTTTAAAAATGAAATCCAAAGTAAAATGTGGCCTCTTCCCATAGAAGACTTATTCTTTGTAGGAAGGAGTCAGGCAAGCGCTTTTCGCGCTCTTGGTATCAATACAATCGGTGATCTTGCAACCTCCGATACTTCTTTAATCAATGCTCATTTTAAGAAGAATGGTATGTCCGCTTATCGTCATGCCAACGGTGAAGATATCACACTTGATTTCGATCACAATGTCGATAACAGAAGCTATAGCAATTCTACTACACTAAGCCACGATATCGAATCTCCTGATATTGCAAAGCAGATATTGTTGTCATTAACCGAAACCGTTGCTGCAAGACTTCGTCACGACAATATGAGAATCTCTGTCGTATCAGTCATAATAAGAGATACCGATTTCAATGACCGTTCAAAACAGACATCTCTATATTCCGCCACCAACGTAACGGATGAAATCTATGCTACCGTCTGCAGATTATTCGACAGCTTATGGGACCACTCTCCTATAAGATTACTTGGTGTGGCAACTTCAAAGGCTGTTGAAACCGATATCTACCAGATGAATCTCTTTAACGACGGACGTCATGAGAAGTTAAGCCGCTTAGACTCCGCGTTAGACAAAGTCCGTGACAAATACGGCGATGATTCCATCAAGCGCGCGGTATTCTTGAAAGGCGACCCATCCAAGAATAAGCATTAATTACACCTGAACCACCTTGGACAATCCATCTCTATTAGCTATTCCGATTGGGAAGTCGCCTCCCGAATAAGGACAATCGCTTACCGTAACTTCTGATTTGACGGTTTCATAAGCGAGCTTCTCGTAATTATTCTCTTTCGATATATGTCCAAGCAGGACTTCCTTAAAGTTATCGTGAAGAAGCTTACTTAAAAGTCTTCCCGAAGCTTCATTCGAAAGATGTCCTCTCTCACTTAATATTCTTTGCTTAAGATAATAAGGATAAGCACCTACCTCAAGCATTCTTATATCATGATTCGCTTCAAGCAAAAGCGCATCAAGATTGGATAATGCATCTATAGTATATTGTGTATATACTCCCAGGTCTGTTGCAACCGCAACCTTTGCTTTATCGTCATTCATGACATATCCGCAAGGCTCATATGCATCATGCGATATCTTAAACGGCCTTACCGATATATCATTCATCTTAAACTCTTCATCTATTCTAATCTCATGCAACAATGAATAATCGAATTCCCCAAGCTTACCGCAGTTCTTAATTCCTTTAATCGTTCCCGCCGTTGCATATACCGGAACGTTGTACTTACGTAAAAACACTCCGAGGCCTCCGATATGGTCTATATGTTCATGGGTAATAAGTATTCCCGAAAGATCATAGGGTGATAACCAAAGCTCATTAAGCCCGCCTACTATTCTCTTCGTTGATATTCCGGCATCAACCAGTATATGTGTATCATCATTGCCGACATATATCGCATTACCGCTGCTGCCGCTTGCTATACTGCATAATCTCATACAAACTTACTCTTTCCAATAAATCTCGGCTCTGTCACCCTCATGCAAAGTCTCGGCATACCCTGCTTTGCGACCGTTAAGTTCGGTCACAACCATACGGCCGCGAGCTTCATTCGTATTAAAGTGAATCGCATCAAATATATCTGCATACATATATTCACTGCGTCCCGTTAATATAACTTCATCTCCGTTGACATAGATTCTTAGGGATATCCCGGGATCATTAACAGCTGCCGGCTCCTCATGAAATGAAGTAGGTAAGATATCTTCATTAATAACCTCACCGCTTTCTTCATCCACACGCTTCCATTCTTCGCTTAAAGGTGTCCCTCCGTTATAAGAAGTCCAATTAATTGCGAAATTCTCATAGCAAAGCGCCTGTAATGATTCCTCAACATTATTAACGTATATAGGCTCGGATGTATCGACCTGCACATCCAGGAATTTAATAAGCTGCTCAACGGTATAATACGGGCGGAGCTCTATTCTGTCGCCTTCTTTGATTTCGTACGTCGGCGGTTCCAGTATACCGTTAACCTCGACGAACTTAGGGCAGGTAATGGTTTTGCCGTTAACATAAAAAGCTATATCCTCCGAAGTATACTCTTTGATATCGGCAATTGTAAATACCGCAGTATCTCCTTCAGTAGACGGGATAATCTCAATTTCAACATTAGCCTGTATAGGTGTTGACAAGCTTACTTCCTTGCCGTTCATCTTAACAATCGCAGCTTCTCCCGCATCGCCTCTTGCGATACGCGGCTTATCATTAACAAAGTAATTAATCTCGGTACCGCGTCTCGGAAACAGCTGATCTGTCGGAAATCCCGCAGTTAAAGCCGCATCCATTACCGTAAGCTTATTATTGTCGTATAACTTGATTCTCTCTCCGTTAAACCTAAGATAGATAAAGTTATTTTTCTGATCGTAGTAATTAAGACAAATTCCTATTGGCGTAACAAGTAAAGGATCCTTTGAAACAGATTCGTCTATATAATGAATCTTCTGCATTACTTCTTCTCCACGTAATGCAACTCTCTCCTTAGGTACCTTAAGATGCTTTGACATCTGCTCGGTGAATCCATGAATCTTACCGCCTCCTCCTACAATAAAGCAGGCAGATACCGGCTTACCGCCATTTAATTCTATTATCTTCTTGGCTACTTCCTTGGCTATCTTGTCAACCGTATCGGAAACCAGCTTCCATACTTCTTTCGAAGGAATCGTATGCTCGATAAGCATTATATCCTTGAAAGTAATCTGCTCTTCCGTGGTTGATGTAAGCTTAATATACTCTGCGGTCTTGAAATCAACGAGATAATGCTGAACTATTATCTCCGTAAGCTCGTCACCCGCATGCGGAATCATACCGTATGCAATTATGCTTCCGTCTCTTGTGATTGAGATATCGGATGTACCGGCACCTACATCGACAAGGGCAATATTAAGAAGACGATATGCCTCCGGAATTGCAACACCTATAGCAGCTATAGGCTCGAGTGTAAGATTTGCCACTTTAAGATCGGCTGCATTGCAGGCAGAATAAAGACCGTCTACTACATCTTCCGGAAGGAATGTCGCAATAATATCCTCAGATATCTTGGTTGCTTTATGTCCTACAAGATTGGAAAGCGGATCATCGTTATAGTAATATCTTACTACCGAATATCCCACACAATAGAACTTAAACTTGGTATCATTTTCATCATTTAATTGTTTCTGCGCTTTTTCCACGCCAAGAAGATCAAGATTGTGAACGTCCTCTTTCTCGACTACACGTTCTTCAGGGAATTCAAGCTCAACATGTACTTCTTCCGTCTTAAGTACACGTCCTGCTGCCGCGATACATACTTCGGAAAGCTTGTTTTCTATCTGTGATTCAAGCGATTCTTTAACCTTCTCTATAGTCTTACCCACACGGCCGATATCATGAATCTGACCATCTATCATGGATCTTGACTCATGCTCCACATTGCAATGAGCAACTACAAAGAAGTTGTCTTCGTCCTTGTATCCGACAGTTCCAACGACGTTACGTGTACCTATATCCAGACCGAATACCAATTCTTTACCCTGATAGTCTACTGTTCCCATCTTTTCACTCCTAATCTCAATAATTCCTTGTCTATCGAAATCTTCGTTGCTTCAAAGTCACCACTGTTATTGATTATTACATCGGTGCCTTCCTTGAATTCTTCATCACTTAACTGTGATCGCATAACAGCTTCAATTCTCTCGTCCGTATAACCGCGGCTTTGCCTTAATCTGTCGGCCCTTATATCTCTATCGGCATATACATACCAAAGCTCATCACACACTTCGTCATAATGCTCTTCGATAAGAAGCGCGGCTTCTATAACAAGAAGGGCTTTACATTCCTTATTTACTACTTCTATTATATCGCTAATTGCGTCCTTTACCAACGGAAATACAACAGAATTAACACGTTCTTTATATTTTTTGTCGCTAAAAAGAATCGCTGCCATTCTCTTATTGTTAATGCTGCCGTCTTCCTCATATATCCCGCTCGGCATAAATTCCTTGATCTTAATATATGCTTTACCATCCGGCTTAAGTAAATCTGCCGCCAAGCTATCCGCTTTTACTATCACCGCATCATATGCCGTCTCTATATAAGACAATACTTCAGACTTTCCGGCACCCACTCCGCCGGTTATACCGATAATCTTCATTACTTCGCCTCATACCAATCTTTACCGTCGTGAATATCAACTATGAGATCTACAGAAAGCTTGCTGGCATTGCACATCTCCTCTTCGAGTATTACATATACCTTCTCAACCTCGCTGTCCGCCGCCTCAATCAGTAATTCATCATGTACCTGAACAAGTATCTTTGCATCTACTTTATCGTTCTTAAGTCTTCTGTATACATTAATCATCGCACTCTTCATGATGTCCGCAGCGGTTCCCTGTATCGGTGCATTCATGGCAACGCGTTCTCCAAACTGCCTTGTCATATAAGCGCTTTCCTTAATCTCCGGAATCTGTCGTCTTCTGTTATATAACGTTATCGCATATCCCTTATCCTTTGCATAATTAATAAGGCCATCAAGATAATCTTTAATCTTCGGATACGCTTTAAAATAGTTCTCTATATATTCCGCTGCCATCTTCTGCGGTATATGTAAGTCCTCGCTTAATCCGAATGCGCTGATTCCATACACAATGCCGAAGTTAACAGCCTTTGCCTTACGCCTTAGGTCATCCGTCACTTCTTCAAAAGGAACATTAAAAGCCTTTGACGCAGTCATCTTATGTATATCTTTGCCCGACTTATATGCAGCAATTAAATTATCATCACCTGACATATGCGCCAAGAGTCTTAACTCTATCTGCGAATAATCCGCATCGACAAAAGTATATCCCTTCTTTGGAACGAAGACCTTTCTTATAAGTCTTCCAAGCTCCATCCTTATCGGTATATTCTGTAGGTTCGGATCCGCAGAACTTAATCTTCCCGTTGCCGTAACAGTCTGATTAAAGGATGTATGAATCCTTCCGTCTTCTCTTATGTAGTTAATAAGACCGTCCGCATAGGTGGACTTAAGCTTGGTTAATGTTCTATACTCCAATATATCTTTAACTATCGGATAATCCACCGATAATTTCTCAAGTACATCCGCTGCAGTCGAGTATCCTGTCTTTGTCTTCTTGCCGCTTTGAATTCCAAGCTTCTCAAATAATATAACACCGAGCTGCTTTGGCGAATTAATGTTGAATTCCTCGCCTGCGGCAGAATATATACTCTTCGCCAATTTCTCTATGGATTCATCGAGATTATTGCCGTATTCTTTCAAAGCTTCCTTCTCGGCTTTGATTCCTTCCTTCTCCATACTGTCAAGCACATATGTAAGTGGAAGCTCTATCTGCATATACAGTGAAAGCATATTTGCACTTTGTATCTGCTTTAAAAGCTCATCATAGGCTTTAATTGCTATATCAGCTTCTATAAGCGATGAAGTGGCCGCATCAGTCTCTTTGGCTGACGGAACCGTTAATTCAAGGTACTCTGCAGCCACATAATCGTAACTGTACTCACCTCTTATCGGGTTAAGAAGATATGCCATTACATA
>JAILJL010000026.1 GCA_024694785.1 Lachnospiraceae bacterium | reverse complement strand
TAACGTTTGCCGCGCTTATATTCTTGAGGATGCAGTCAAGAAAGAGGGCGATGATACGGGAGATTAATCGGGCCTTTTGGTTTATGCAGTATCTGACGATAGCACTTTTTAGCATATTTGCTCCGAATCAGCTTGAGGCACAGCTTGAAGTGGTTATTCTTATGTCGGTACTGGCACTCGTTCCGCTTTTTGAGAGAAAAGAGGTTATTGTTACCTTGGGATTCGAAGCGCTGCTTTTATTGTTGCACTTTTTCCTTGCGACATTAAGTGCGGAGCATCTGGTTAATGCAGTGCTTATAATGCTTCTTTGTGCGCTTATTTCCGTGCAGTTCTACGCTTCTTATGAGAGAAGAGAGACGGATGCGACCGTTATAAGTTCGGCAAAGAGCCAGGCGGAGACGGATCCTATGACGAGACTTCTTAACAGGCGAGGTCTTGAGAGAAGAGTTATGCAGATCTGGCCGATAAGCATAAGAGAGCGTCAAAGCGTGGCGGTAATCATGCTTGATATAGATAATTTCAAGAAATTCAACGATACTTTCGGACATTCTGAAGGCGATGAATGCATCAAGATGATTGCAGATGCTTTATTAAGCGTAATCAAGAGGCGTACGGATTATGTTGCCAGAGTCGGCGGTGAGGAATTTCTGGTTCTCCTTACGGGATTAACGGAAGGGGATGCAGTTAATATGGCGATTCAATGCAAGAAGGCAGTTGAAGATCGCAAGATGCCCCATGCGCCCGGGAATTTTCTTCCGTATGTAACGATAAGTATGGGACTTGCTTTTGCGGATGCCGTAGTCCCCGAGGTTGACTTCTGGGAGCTTAGAAATGAGGCCGACAAGGCACTTTATCAGGCAAAGGAAGGCGGCAAGGCACGTATATACTATAATGGTGTATGCTGTGACAAGACAGAGCCTGCAAGTAACAGAAAGCAGTATATGCGAGAGCAATCGTTCCGCTCATTAGGATAATAATTTAAAAGAGGTATATAAAATGGCAAAAGATAAGAAAATGGTAGAGGCAATAACCTCGATGGATGAGGATTTTGCGCAGTGGTACACAGATGTTGTTAAGAAAGCTGAGCTTATCGAGTATACAAGCGTTAAGGGTTGTATGGTAATTAAGCCATACGGTTATGCAATTTGGGAGAATATGCGTAATGAGCTTGATAAGAGATTCAAGGCTATAGATGTTGAGAATGTATATATGCCGATGTTTATTCCGGAATCGCTTCTTCAGAAGGAGAAGGATCACGTTGAAGGATTCGCTCCTGAAGTGGCATGGGTTACACACGGCGGACTTGAGCCGTTACAGGAGAGACTTTGCGTGCGTCCTACATCGGAGACTTTGTTCTGCGATTTCTATAAGGATGCAATTCAGTCATACAGAGATTTACCTAAGGTATATAATCAGTGGTGCTCTGTCGTAAGATGGGAGAAGACAACAAGACCTTTCCTTCGTTCAAGAGAGTTCTTGTGGCAGGAAGGTCATACCGCGCATGCAACTGCAGAAGAAGCGGAGCAGAGAACAATTCTTATGCTTGATACTTATGCTGCTTTCTGTGAGGAGTTTCTTGCAATTCCAGTAATAAAAGGACGCAAGACAGACAAAGAGAAATTCGCCGGCGCGGAAGCTACATATACTATTGAGGCTATGATGCATGACGGCAAGGCATTGCAGTCAGGTACAAGCCACAATTTCGGAGACGGATTCGCTAAGGCATTCGGAATTCAATTTACGGATAGAGATAATAAGCTTCATTATGTACACCAGACTTCATGGGGCGTTACAACCAGACTTGTCGGCGCTTTGATCATGGTACACGGTGATGATGACGGTCTTGTATTACCGCCGCGTGTTGCACCTACCCAGGTTATGGTTATTCCTGTAAGACAGGATGCTGATGGTGTATTGAATAAGGCTATGGAAGTTAAGCAGATTCTCAGCAAGCACTTCCGCGTGAAGATCGATGATTCCGAGAAGAGTCCGGGATGGAAGTTCTCAGAGCAGGAGATGAGAGGAATTCCTGTACGTATCGAGCTTGGACCGAAGGATATCGAGAATGGTTCCTGTGTAGTCGTAAGACGTGATACACATGAGAAGATTACCGTAGCTTTGGATGAATTACAGAATAAGCTTGCAGAGATTTTGGGCGCTATGCAGTCTGACATGCTTGAGCGCGCAAGATTAAGAAGAGATGAGAGCATCTACGATGCGACAGAATATGATGATTTCAAGAGAATTATAGATACCAAGCCTGGATTTGTTCGTGCTATGTGGTGCGGCAATGAGGCTTGCGAGAATAAGATTAAGGAAGATACATCAGCAACCAGCCGCTGCATGCCGTTTGAACAGGAGATAATCTCCAAGAAGTGCGTATGCTGCGGTAAGGAAGCCAAGAATATGGTTATCTGGGGCAAAGCATATTAATGAGATTACCTTATGACGTCAACAGAATTATAGAGGTCTTGGAACAAGCCGGCTACGAAGCATATGCCGTAGGCGGCTGTGTTCGTGACAGTCTGCTTAACGACGAGCCCAAGGACTATGATATAACGACGTCAGCTATTCCTTCCGAGGTAAAAGCGCTTTTCAGGAAGACAATCGATACCGGTATAGAGCACGGAACCGTGACGGTTCGTATGAACGGTAACAGCTATGAGGTTACGACCTATAGGATTGACGGGGAATATGAAGATTTCCGTCATCCAAAGGAAGTAAAGTTTACGGGAAGTCTTGAAGAAGATTTGTTAAGACGCGATTTTACGATAAATGCCATGGCCTATAACGAGAAGACTGGTCTTGTGGATTTATATGGTGGAGAAGAAGATCTTAAGAACCATATTATTCGTTGTGTGGGAGATCCGGTAAAAAGATTCACGGAAGATGCGCTTCGTATGCTGCGAGCGGTAAGATTTGCAGCGAAGCTTTCTTTTACCATAGAAGAAGAGACATTTAAGGCGATGGAGCTTTTACATAACAATCTTGCACATGTGTCGGCGGAGCGTATATATGTGGAATTAAGTAAGACGCTTCTTTCCGATAACCCTGAAATGGTGGAAGATGCATATAAAGCAGGATTGACGTCGATATTTATGCCGGAGCTTGATGTATTCTTTGGCAGTGCTGATGCGGGAGAATTGCTTATAAGACTTAAGCATTCAAAGAAGGATCTTAAGGTAAGACTTGCATTGTTACTTGAAAATGTCGAGGCACACGATGATGAAGAAGCGGGTGCTAAGGTTTACGTTGTCTTAAGGCGTCTTAAGACGGATAAGAATACTTTCGAGACGGTTAAGAAGCTTGTAGCGTTAAGAAATTACAGATTGCCTAATGACAGATACGAAGTAAGGAAGTTCCTTTCGGTATATGGGAGAGAACTAACGGAACTGTATCTTAAGATGCTGTCGGTTAAGGGGAAGGCTGATGAGTCTCTTGCAGCTGAGCTTAAGAAGACCATGGACTCGATACACGAGGCAAATGAGTGCGTTAGCCTTGCGGATATGGCACTTTCGGGCAGAGATTTGATAGAGATGGGTTTTGAGAAGGGAACCGGGATAGGAGATGCTCTTAATGCACTTTTTACGGAGGTTCTGAAGGACCCTTCGCTTAATAACAGGGACGATTTGATACGAATCGCAAAGGAATACAGATAATGGGAAGAAATATTGCAAATGTCAGGATAAGCGTGATAGTACCCGTATATAACGCGGAGAAGTATGTGAAGAACTGTACGGATTCGGTACTTAATTCCACACATAAGAATATAGAGCTTATCCTTGTAAATGATGGTTCGACCGATGATTCGCTTAAGGTTCTTCAGGAGATTAAGGCCGGTGATGACAGGGTCGTAATAATCGATAAGCAAAATTCAGGGGTATCAGCTGCGAGAAATGACGGAATCAAGGCATCAACGGGGGAATTCATTCATTTCATAGATTCGGATGACTGGATTAATCCCGATTGCTATGAGAATATGCTTAAGCGTATGGTAGGTGATGTGCCGTATGAAGATGCAGACGTGGGTTATTTCGGATGGTCGAAGGATAATGTCTATAAGACCGCCTTTGTTCAGTCAAAGGAAGGATTTACCGGAGTCGGCGGCAAAGAGGAGATATTAAAGTATATGTTATCTCTTGTCGGTGTTGGCGGAGGCTATGTAAGCTACGGTAATTACGTATGGAATAAGATATATAAGAAGGCTTCGCTGTATAATAGTCTTGGTGAATTGGTGCTTTTCGATGAGAATGTAAGAATCGCAGAGGATGGGCTCTGGCTTGCTTATGCGGCAAAGAACTGGAATAAGGGCGTTTTTGACAAGACTCCTTATTATCACTATTTTCAGAATCCTGATTCGGTTATGAATACTGCCGAGAAGTACAAGAAGACGCGCCTTGGTTCGGAAGAAAGCCATGTTAAGATGATAGAGATTATTGAAGAATATGCGCCTTCGATGGCGGATCTTCACAGGGAAGTGTGCAATCGCTTTTTCCTGTCCCATATGGAAGGCGATAAGACGCGGGATCCTGAATTCATAAGAGCTGTACTGAATAATTTAATTAAGATTAATAAGGGCGAATGCCCTATGTCGGTTGCGGAGCGAATTGCGGAATATATGGGCGATAAGCCGAAGGATTCCGAGTATCTTAACAGAAAGCTTGTAAAGAAAGCGATTTCCGTAACTAAGCGAATAGATAAAAGAAGAAAAGGGAAGTAGATAAAATGCCGGCTAACAGGAAAAGAAAGACCATCGGTATTCTTACATTTCATCGTGCAATCAATTATGGCGCGCTTTTGCAGGCATACGGCCTTCAGGAAGCCTTAAGAGATTACGGTATGGATACCAAGGTTATAGATTACAGATGTCCTTTTGTGGAGAAGGCATACAGACTTCTTTGGGGACTTAACAGGAAAAAGTTAAAAAGCTGGAAATATACGTTAAAGGGTGTTCCTTATGTAAAGGAGAAGACTGACATGTTCAGGAAGTTCTCCGAGCGTTATCTTGAACTTTCAAAGCCTTATAATAAGGGCGACGAAGCAAAGATGGAAGCGGACTTTGACGAGATAATCACGGGTTCCGATCAGGTATGGAACATGGATATATCGGGGAATGACAGGAACTATCTTCTTGAGAAGTTCAAAGATTCCAAGATGAAGAATTCCTATGCCGTATCCATTGGAACATACAAGCTTAAGAAAGAGGATGTTGAGGCAATCCGTAAGTTTGACAGAATCTCTCTTCGCGAGAAGAGCGGTGCGGACTATGTAAAAGAGCTTACGGGACGTGATGACATTCATTGCGATATCGATCCGACACTTCTTCTTTTGCCTGAGAAATGGGAAGAACTCGTTAATAAGAACAGAGTGATCAAAGAGAAATATATATTCATATATTCGGTTCATCCGCAGAATCATATGGTAGAGTATGCGAAGGAACTTGCAAAGGAAAAGAACCTGAAGATTGTTCATCTTCATAATCGTGTCAAGATGGACCTTCGGGAATCCGGCGTAGATATACTTCATGCCGTAACTCCTAACGAATTCCTTACGCTTATCCATGATGCGGAATATGTAATTACCAATTCGTTCCACGGAACGGTATTCTCAATCATATTTAAGAAGCAGTTCTTGTCGGAGCTTACAACCAAGGGCGGTTTTAACAACAGAGTCTATGACCTGTTAAGCGCTCTTCATATCAATAGAAGAATCTTAGAGCCGGTTCGTAATGTTAACGACGGAATTACGATAGATGAGGAGATTGATTTTGATAAGGCAATGGAGAGCCTGTCTCACCTTCGCGCCGAATCGATCGATTACCTTGAAAGCATAATTGACAAATAGGGGGAGCAACAATGTATTCGAAGATTAAGAATGTTCAGTATCTTGTACAGTTATTGAAAGAACACGGAGTTCATCATATGGTTCTGTCACCGGGAGCACGTGATATCCCGATCTCGCACTCGGTTGAAGAGGATCCGTTTTTTACCTGCTATTCCGTAGTAGACGAGAGATCCGCAGCTTACTTTGCCATCGGACTTTCACAGCAGCTTGGTAATGAAATTGTTGCAATCGTATGTACTTCATCTGTTGCGGCATCCAATTATATGCCGGGAATAACGGAAGCATTCTACTTAAAAGTGCCGCTTCTTGTAATTACCTGTGACCGTAACCCGAGACTTCTCGGTCAGATGGAGAATCAGATGATCGACCAGGTGGATATGTTCAAGAACTTCTGTAAGAAGTGTGTCAACCTTCCTTTAATCGAGGCACCGGAAGATGACTGGTATTGTCAGCGACTCATAAATGAAGCATTGCTTGAAGTTAAGCATCACGGAATGGGCCCTGTTCAGATTAACGTGCCGATATCGGGCGGTATCGGAATGTTCCAGGAAGAGGGACTTCCGAAGGTTATCAAGATTGAGAGAATCGAGTATGCAAGAGACGAGGCCATGTGGGAGAACCGCAAGAATCGTCTGAGAGAAGCCAAGAAGATCCTTGTCGTATGCGGACAGAGAACACCTGCGACAAGCGAAGAATACGGATATATGGAGCAGTTTGCCAAGAAGTATAACTGCGTTATCGCAACAGAGCGTATAAGCAATGTAGAAGTAGAGGGAAGCTTAAGTATCTATGGTGCATGCGAAGTTATGCCGCTTGAGAAGTTTGATGAATTTATTCCGGATATAGTAATTACCATAGGTGGTAACTTTGTATCAAGAATAAAGGATCTTCTTCGTGTAAGATGCGGCAGATTCGAGCACTGGTCGGTTGCGGAAGATGGCGTTGTCTGTGATGTATTTAAGAGTCTTACTACGGTATTTGAGTGTACGCCTTATGACTTTTTTAAGTATTACGGCGGCGATGACGAAGAGGGTGTAGGTAATGACCTTATGTACTTCAGACAGTGGGCTGAGTATGTAGAGGCAACGAAATTCCCTGAGCTTGAATACTCCAATTCATATGCAATTAAGAAGTTATCCGAGAAGATGCCTGCGGGAAGCCTTATGCATCTCGGTATCTTGAATGCGACACGTATCATGTCATATTGTACGGTAGAACCTAATATGACTTCATACAGTAACGTGGGAGCTTTTGGTATAGACGGATCCATGTCGACCTTCATGGGTCAGTCCGTTGCAAGTCCTGATAAGCTTTGCTTCCTTGTAATAGGAGACTTGAGCTTCTTCTATGATATGAATGCTTTGCAGATTAAACATGTTGGCAAGAATGTAAGAATCTTCCTTATCAATAATCATGGTGCGGCCGAGTTCCATTACTTTATGGGACAGAAACTCATCCCTACAATTAACTGGCATATTGCGGCAGAGCATTCGACTGATGCCGAGGGATGGATTAAGAGCAGACATTTTAATTACTTCTCGGCACACAATAAGGAAGAATTCGATGCGAATATTGATGCATTCATCAATCCTTCCGCCGATTGCCCGCAGGTATTCGAGATCTTCACAGAGAAGGACAAGGATGCGGATATATTGAAGGCATTCCGTGACAGCTTCAAAGAGAAGAAGACAACTATGGAAAAAGTAGAAAGAAAAGTAGAGAAAGCGGTTAAAAAATGGAATCCATTTCATTAAGTAACGATATCAGAATACCGAGAATAATGCTTGGCTCTTTCCAGATGAACAAAGAATCCGATATGGAAGAGGTTGTGGAAGAGGCGTTGACACACGGTGTCTATGGTTTTGATACATCGCCGAGCTATAATACGGAAGAGATGCTTGCGCGTGCGATTAGTAAGTCGTTATCCTGCCATAGCGAGATTAAGAGAAGCGATCTTTTTATCGACAGCAAGATTGATTCCTGGCAGATGATGGAAAGCAAGGGCGATATCAGAAAGTACGTGGATGATATGCTTGAGCGTACAGGACTTTCATATCTTGACCTTCTTTTGATCCACTGGCCGGAGCCGAACTTTTATACAGAGACTTATAAGTGTATGGAAAAGCTCTATAACGAGGGAGTTATTAAGAGCATCGGTGTATGTAACTTCAGGATTCGTCATTTTGAGCGTCTTATTAAGGATGGAGCGACGATTGTGCCACATGTTATGCAGAATGAGATTCATCCTTTTAATACGGAAGAAGAGCTTGTTAATTACTGCAAAGAGCATGGAGTCGTTGTGCAGGCATATAGTCCTTTGTGCCGCATGATTCCTGAGATTGCAAATGATGCGACCCTTAATATACTGGCGCGTAAATATGGTGTTTCGGTTGCACAGCTTATGTTAAGACATCATACGCAGAGAGGTCTTGTGCCTATAGTCAAGACATCAAGCAGGAAGCGTGTACTTGAGAATACCGATATATTCGGATTTACAATAGAAGATGATGATATGGCGACGATAAGCATGCTTGACAGACATTTTAAGATGTTTCTCGAGTCAAGATGCTGTCCGGGATACTAGGAGGGCGGTTATGGAACAGATAGTTAAGGTATGTGTGATAATCGCGATTGTGGTAATTGTCGCTGCAATTCTTTGTTATCTCGCAAATAAGGCATATTTCAAATTCTTAAGACATGATAAGCCCACCAGCTATTTCAAGGATTTGAAGTGGAGAAATACAGATAGTATACTGATCGGACAGGGTAAGGTATTTAAATATCTGTATCCGAAGAAGTTTCAGCAGAAAGTATATATGTGCATGACCTATAAGCGGTCGCTTGACATGGATTATGCGGCGCTTAAGACTTATTTTTCCCATGTAAAGCCTAACGGCACGGTTAAGATTTTTGCCGATTACGGTGATTATAAGAAGAATCTTAAGCTTCGTACACCTGCGGATTACGAGATTATTCATCCGCATATATTTATGGCGATTAAAGAAAGAAAGCCGAAAAGGAAGACCAAATATCCGATTGTATTCTATGCAGCGTATACCTGGGGATATCTTTTTATGAGAGCTTTTAAGATGGCGGGAATATATAAGAAGACGGAAGTTAAGCCTTCGAGAGTGCCATATAATAAGGAAGATATTAATGCCATGGGTGCCACATTACGTGAGATGGCAGCCTTTGTACTTGAACGTGAGCTTCATCCTGTGATTCTACTTATGGATAATAAGGATAAGACCATCAATCAGGAATTGGCAGAGCTTGCGAGAGCCGCAGGCGATGTGGAGATTAAGGTAATATATAATAATAACGATTTTAAGACGGCATGTCTTAATTAGAAAAGTTCGGAAAGGAGAGCATTATGAAAAGACCGGATATGCGCAGATGGGTTATCATTTTGTTGGCGGTTATGCTCGTTCTTTCCGTTTTCTCTGCGTGCGGTAAGAAGTCGCCGGCGATAGTTATAGGCGGTACGGGAACCGGTCTTCCGCCGGTATCTTCAGGTAACGCCGATAAAGAAGAGGAAGTTAAGAAAGAACTTCCGACATTATTTGTATTTGAAGGCATTAATGAAGATGTGCATCTTATTAATTTCTTAAGAATCGGTAAATCCAGCAGGAAGTATGTGTTCGAATACTCGGGGAGAAGCGCTTTTATCAGTAGATACGGTTCTTTCATGACAGTACACGATCTTGTTCCGGGTGATGTGGTTGAGCTTAAAGTTAAGGAATCGGAGCAGCTTGTTCTGGAATGCAAGATTTCCGCGGATATCTTCTGCTATGACGACGTGGACGACTTCTCCATAGACCCGGAGAAGGATATGCTTGTCATAGGAGGGGAGAAATACTATATCCCGGAGAATACGCCTGTATATAAGGGTGACGAGATATCGGACCGAAGCAGGATTACCGGGAATGAGATGATTACGGTGTACGGATATGAGAAGACCATCTATTCCGTTCAGAT